>DATFCK010000076.1:0-20070 GCA_035253185.1 Chthoniobacterales bacterium
GATCCTTCGCGCCTGTAGCGGCGATTCACCCGAATCGCCATGGCTCCATGGCCGTTCGGGTGAACGGCCGCTACCCGAGCGGCTTTGCCGCTTTTTCCCTTTGTGACGTCCTAACTGCTTTAACGATTTAAGCTGGTGCCAGCCGTTTCAGCTTTCAGCGTGTCAGCGTTTCAGCTTTTTTTACTTCGCCGCCGCTATCGCCGCCTCCACTCCTTCTCGCGCGCCCTCAACCACCATGGCTTTCCCACTTTTCGAAACGAGCTGCCGCGCGTTCTCAATCATCCGATCGATCATGTCATCGTCATGAGTCGGATCATGATGGAAAATCAAAAGCCGTTTCACATTCGCATCGAGCGCCAGCTGGACCGCACTGCTCACCGAGCTGTGTCCCCAACCGACATGCCGCTCGTACTCTTCTTCAGTATATTGCCCATCCAGAATGGCGACATCGCAATCCCGCAAAAACTCCACCATTTTCGCGCGTTCGGTCTCGGCAAAGTTCCGCGCTTCCTCACCGTCGATTCCATCTTTCTTCGCTACCTGCGCTTTGAGTGGCTCGTATGGTTCGTTATCCGGAATGAACGCGACCGATCCCGCGCTGGTAAACAGCCGGTAACCGGCGCAAATGCCGGGGTGATTCACAAACTTGGCCTGCACTCGAACTTTGCCGATCTGAAACTCCATCTCCTTCAGCTCTTCGATCGCCAAATGGCTCGGCAACTCTCGCAGACTAACCGGGAAAAACGGCGTCTCCATTTGCCCGGCCAGGATATTGGCCAGACCACTGCGCGCGCCTTCATAACCGAGGATCCGGATTAGATTCTTCGCATTATAGACCGGGGCGAAAAACGGCAACCCCTGGATGTGATCCCAATGCGTGTGCGTAATGAGAAGGGTCAGCTTGATGGTCTCCGATCCGAACTCGTTGTTCAGCGCCAGGCCAAGCCCGTGAATTCCGGTACCGGCATCAAGCACGATAATCTCGCCATCGGCGCGCAGTTCAACGCAGCTGGTGTTGCCTCCATAACGAATCGTCTTCGGCCCGGGCGTTGGCAGCGAACCGCGCACGCCCCACACTTTCAACCGCGGCGGAACCGATCCCAGTTCTTCCGATAATTTGGCGGCGGTCGGCGCACGCGGAATCGCCGGTAAAAGTCGATCCACCGCGTCGGAGAGCACTTCCCAGGTTATCGGTTTAAGCAGGTATTCATCGGCCCCGGCCTCCAGCGCGCTGGCGCGATCCACCGGATAATCGCGACCGGACAGAACAATGATCTTGGTAGGCTGAAGCTGTTGCCGGATGGTACGACAAACCTGAAATCCGTTAGACTTCGGCATCAATAAATCGCACAGGATCATTTCCGGCCGATCGCGGATGGCGAATTCAATGCCCGCGTCGCCGTCGGCTGCTTCCAAAACTTTCCAATCCGCTTTGGCGAACAGTTTGGCGATCGCCCGCCGGCTGTCGTCGTCGTCTTCGATTATAAGCACGCTCGGCATCACCATTTTCAGTGCTGCACGCCATTCAGGGCGGCATTTCGGTAAGATACTTGGTATGATGAAGAAACGGCGAGCAAATTAAGCCCGAGCACTCATTGGCTACCATGAGCGTGTGTTATTGTCCGAACTTGGAACCTCTAAACTCCGACGATCGGCCAGTCCGGGTCGGACCATCTGGCGAAAACGAACTTTTGTTTGCGCCCTGTTGTCCTGTCTGCTGTCCTAATTGCTCTTTGCGCTTGGACGTTTGCTCGTTGCCTCGATGACGGGCGTTTCACCGTTTAATGGCGCCTGGGGCGCCGCCAGGTAGCGGTGATTGACCCAATCGCCATGGTCCGTAGGGAGCGGCATGACGCTAGTCCGCGACGCCAGCATCGGAATATCCATCTTCTAACTCCGATCTCCTCGGAAGAAATGCGGCTAAACGGCCATTTCTCCGAAAACTTCGCTGGCGCTTTCCCGTAGCAAACCATGGACGACCGCATAACACGCTGGCGTCGGCGAACCCAGAGCCGCTGGCGCCAGCGCACTTTTCCACGGCCGGGTGTAGTCTGTTCTCTGTTCTCTGTTCTCTGTTCTCTGTCCCCTGTCTTCTACGTCCGGCCATGGCGGATCGGTGATCCGCCGCTACCCCTGTCCTCCGTCCTCTGCGCTCCGTCCTCTGTTTCCGCTTCTCCCCAGCTCCCGCTGCGTTGCCCCATGTCCCGTAGTCCCTCGGCCCTTAGCTGTGTGCCGATGCCTTCGCCTTGGCTTTTTTACTTTCTAAATTTCCACTCTCTACTTCGCAGTGCTATAGCACAGGAAGATGCAATCCTCAGACTCCTGGACGCCCGAGCAAAGGCTCAAGGTTGTGCTAGTGACCGCGGTCATAGCGCTGCTTGCAGTTGTCTCTCTGGTTTATGGTTATCAGCGCTTTTACCGAGCTAAACCGGCGAGCGGAATCGAGAATGTCCAGGATCTCGGCAACGGTTTCCGGCAGGTGACACTTTCCAAAATGGAAAAAGGACAAACGAATCGTTATTCCCTTTTCTATTATAAGGAGCGGTTGATTGGCCAGATCGGGGCGGCGCCGCCATCAATCTCGCCGACTGGAAACTATGCCGTCTGCCACGACATCCGGTCCGGCAAACTGGTCTTGTTTCGCCGGCAGGATGACAAAATCGTAAACCTAACCCCAACGGCATTCGGCGTACCATCGGGTTTTGTGTGGAACGAGGCGGAAAATACTGTGGAAGCGAAGGCTGGAGGCGAATTCTCGTCCATTTTCAACCTGCAATAATTCCTAACTATTAGTTAGCAATCAGGAGCTACGGGCTGGGAGTCGGAAGTTCGCGCTGACACACCGATTTGCTTGGAGATTGTTGACCGCGTGTTCAAGGATTCAGAAAGAAGCGTTGATACCCCTGACCCGCGGAAATTAAGTACGCATGAATCGAAAAAAACACTTAATTCCCGCGAAGGCGCGCTCACTCCGTCGTTGTTAGACTCAGAATTCTGCGGGCTGGGTTCAACCTAATCGTTGACACGAATGTGCCATACTATGCTACAAAAGAGCACAGAAAGTGTGCCTGAGTATGCAGTAAGGCATGCTTGGTTAGTTGCACATTTTCGGCGGACACAAATCGGCCAATGGCAGAGTCACATTCATCGAAACAGACGGATGTGTGGTGGCATCCGACGGCGTGGTTCGCGAATGCGCGTCATAACTCCAGTTTCCATTCCATCCCATGAAAATCCCAAACTTAATTCAAGTCGCTGTTGCCTCTGTTGTCATCACCCTCGCTTCGCCGTTGTCGGCAGACACGATGTCGGTTCCGGATGAAAAGAAGCCTGTCTTCACCCTGGAAGTTCCCGCTGACTGGAATCCCAGACAAACGGTGGAAGATGCCGTCGAAGCCACATCGCCCGATGACCATGTTTATCTCTTGTCGTGGTTGGTGACTGGCTCGGACATAAAGAAGCTGAGCAGTGATCTGGCCGAGACCCTTAAAGATGCAATCACCAGCGTGGACGCTGGCGCGACCGAGGACACGTTTGAGTCTAACGGGATCAAGTTCACGGTGATGAAAGGGACCGGCACCGGTCAGCGGGGGGAGCATAAGGTTAAATTCCAGGCAGCCCTGTTCCAGGCTGGCCCGGGAAAGGTGGGCATCGTTTACGCCGATTACGCGGCGGCAGCACCGGCGAAGACTCCCGACGTGCTCAAAGGCATTGTGAAGTCGGTCAAGGCCAAGCGCTAGGGTTGGGAAGTCAGGGCGCGCAGCGGGCCGCAACGAATATCGGCGTCGCCACGGCCTTGTCGTGGCAAGCAGGACGATGTTTGTCAAGGGACTGCGGGGACAACTGCAGCCGAGCTGCTGAGGGAGCAGACAAAAACCCTGGCTTAATAATCTTGGGGCCCCGCACCCATCCGTTCCCCAGCCTGGCAATTTTCGTCCGCTCAACAAATCTCGCCGACAGCTCTGGTGGAAACATCTTCACGGGAACCCTTGTCATGCCTGAGAATCGCAATCTGCCCTAACAATCGAGATTACGATCAGTTCGATACCTTACGCGCGGAGGTTTAGCGCCGACACCCCGGGTTAAGGAAGCGACAGCTCCACCCGATAAAAGCGCTTGGTGAAATTGGCGGCTTCGTCGTCTTCAAATTCAAATTCGCCCGCCGAATTGACCATCACTGTCGCTAACGGCTCAAACCCGTTGCTCAGATCGGGCGCAGCATAAAGTGTCATCGTTTCGTTAGGTAAACCGGTGCCCCTTATGATCATCCCGCCGCCCTGGCGACGCGACATTGAAGTGATTTTTGTTGATATTGGCCAGGCCACGGCCGGACCGCACACAGCTCCGAGACAGGCCCGAGCCCATACCAGCTGACCGGCACCCAGCGTGCTCACTCCGGCAAAGTGACCGTCAACGAGCGTTAACGGCGTGTCGAACGCAACCTGCGATTCCAGACCTCCCTCCGGTCCCATGCCCAGAAAGACTCCGTGTACCGGCACCGTCGCATCTGGAAGATTCGCCTGGTCCAGCGGAGCGATCGGTCCGGCGGCGTCGCCGAACGCAGTGAAAGCCTCGATTTGCGTTAAAATCGCGCCTTCTTGAGCGTTAAGCAACGAAAGCGGCACCGCGACGCTGACTTCAAATCCGGCGGTGCCGATTCCCCCGGAAAGCGTCGCCTGCTGGGTACAAATTGAATCGCAACGGTAAAGAGCAAAGGCCGGCACCGCGGTGTGCACCGCCCGAACCTCGTACGTCGTTCCGGCAAGATGAAACCTAAGCCCGTAGAGAACCGCGGGCGCGCCGGGCACCGGCAGGTTAGGCAAAGTGGCCAGCGTTAGCCTAACGAAGATATCGCCGTTTTCGGGCCGATAGCTGACATTCGCCCCGCTAAGGTCCGCGCCGGCTTCTGCCGCGCCCGTCTCCCCATCACCGACCGGATCGCTCCCGGACGAAATGATCGTCCCGGAAAAAGTTGCCCAACCCTGAACGGTAACGGTGCCCTGCTCAACCTTTGCCGACAAACCGCCGATCCCAAGCGATGGCCCTCGATCATGCACAAATACGTCTTCCCAGTCGTCGTTGCCTTCCGGCACGAGGTTGGTCGATTTACTCAGCAACGCGACATAACGACCGTCCGCGCCGATCTCCGGTTGCCCGGATCCTTTGTTAGGCTGCAACCCGTCCAAACCAAGCGCGGCCGGGGTCGTGTTTCCCGTCATCAGGTCGTGCACAAACACGTCCCAATCCCGGATAGTGTCGTCGGCCATGAGATTAGGAGCGTCGCTCTGGAAAACAACATAACGACCATCCGGGCTGATTGCGGCGAAGTAGGATCCGGGCGTAAACGGCGTGTTACCCGATTCCGCCTCCGCACCGCTGTTCGTCACCGACACCCGCCGGGTTACGCCGCTAGCGCGATCGCGCACGAAGATGTCAGAGGCGCCGTTGGTGTCCTCCGGAACCAGGGTCGTGGCAATGGACTCGAATGCGACGAAACGACCATCGTCGGAAATAGAGGGAATCCGGGAATCATGTTCGCCGGCGGTTCCATTCGTCGAAATTGAAACGATCTCGGTCTGGCCCGTTTCTCGGTCGTGAAAAAATACGTCTTGCTGGAGGTTCGAATCATTCGGCACCAGATTCTCGGCCGCGCTGGAAAATGCCACGTAACGCCCGTCGGAGCTGATATCGACATAAAGCGATCCGCCATCACCGATTTCTCCATTAGAACTGACCGAGACCAGCTCGGTTGTTCCGGTGATCCGATCGCGAACATAGATTTGCGGATAGAGATTGGCTGCGGCCGGGACCAGATTGGAGGCATAACTCATGAACGCGACGAACCTGCCGTCAAAACTGAGCGCCGGATTCAAAGAGGTATCGTCGGCTTCCGCGCCCGTGTTTGAGACCGAGACTCTTTCGATGGTGCCGGCAACGAGATCGTGCACGAACACATCGCGGCGGTGGTTCCCATCGTGTTCGACCAGATTGGTCGCGTCACTGGTAAACGCAACATAACGACCATCGCCGCTAACGGCTGGCTGGGACGAGCCACCATTACTGGCGATGGACAGCCGATGCAGACTTCCCGACACAAGATTGCGCGCGAACACGTCTTCCAGCTCGTTCGTGTCGGCCGGGACAAAGTCAGTAGCGTAACTGTCCCACGCAGTGATACGACCATTCAGGCTTATGGCCGGGTCGAAGGCGAACAAGTTAGCCTGACCGCCGTGGTACGGCACCGAAGCGCGTTGGGTGGAACCGGGCCGCGGGTACGGAGCGGGGCTGGCCGGCTCCGCAGATGCCCCGGGCAAACCCAACACCACGAGAAAGATGCCAATCGCCACCGGAGAAAAACCGATGGCAACGCGTGGCTTAAGCGCGCCGGACTGAACAATAGCCGTGTTTAGCATGATACCGGTTTTAAGCTTAGGAATCGTGCGCGACCACCGGATCGTGCGCATGAAGACAGCTGAAAGCCGGGTCGCTGAACTACCGCCGTATCGGCGTATCGGCGTTTGGTATTCCCTGGGAACTCGCGCTATCGGCGCGGCGGTTTGTCGTGAGATTTGGAAAGCACTCGAAAAGAAGCCACCCAATCCAGCCGTTAGGGGGAGTGTTTTTGGAGCTCAGAGATTCGGGCGTCCGAGGCGAGCTTCCAGGCGCCTTTTCGATTTTGGGCGGCTTGCCGTTCGAGATTGCGGAGGTGAAGCTGAAATTGTTTGCCAGGAGAGCCGTCGAATCGCTTGCGTTTCTTGCCTTTTACCGTCGCCAAGCCCTCTTGCACCAAGATTTCCGCCAGATCCCGGCCGTCGGCCGTCGTAATCATAGCATAATAGCGATTGCCTTTGGCACGGCCGCCGCTTTCAGCGAACGCGGTGTAGACCGTGAACGGTTTGGCGAGAAGATCTGCTATCCGCGTTGTCGCTTGTTCGCCGTAAGACTTTAACTTGTTTCGTTTTTGTTCAGCGACACCGAAGTATTGAGCTTGGTCAGCCAGCTTGTTTTGGTCGTCTTTGGATTTGTCGCGAGCTTCGATCGCATCCACAAAATAGAGCCGGAAGACATCTTTTTTCCGCTTTCCCTCGCGCTTGTAAGAGACTTTGAAGCTGTCGCCGTCATTGTATTTGTAAGTTAAATATTTTCCTTCTTTCAATTCTTCCAGCGGTCTTGGAGGAGTGCCTGCCAACGCGAGAAGGTGAATGAAGAGAAGGACGACTATTGTTGCAATGACCCGCACGTCAGCAACGGTAACAGGAATCGAACCTTAATCGCAAGGTCCCGCGTCTTTTGCGATCCGGTATCAGCGGTTGAGATAGCGCATTTGTTATGAAGACCCTTAGACCATGGCGATTGGGGTCAATCGCCGCTACCATGGCACACGCGGGGACTACTGAGCGGCAGGACGGTTTGTATGGATTAACGGCGGGCGGGCTGCCGATGACGACGGAAGATTAAAGATCGAGGGTCAATACCGCGCCTAACTTCGGTATCTGCGGGCGGACTGAATTAGCGAACTCGGTCATGGTTGTTCCATAATAGCAGAGCTCCACGCTGGTGCCGGCGCTCCACTTTCCGTATCGGCTGGGGATGAATGACAACGGAATCCGGACATTGAGGCCGGTTGCGATCCAGCCGTAACTATGACCGAACCAATACGGGTCTTCGCCTAACGTCACCTGGGTAGGAAGAGTGACCGTAATCGGATACTGCGATTTGGTGTTAAAAATCCATCGCGGCGCAAATGTCGCTTCGTAATGACTGGCATCAGTTACATCGAGGGTGCTGCCGACGGCTCCAGGAGGAGCCGGGCGGCCGATGACAATGCCGAATGTATCAGGACGCGACACATCCAAAAACGGAGACAAATCATTTCCGGTAATCGTCGGCGGTTCGTTAGTCCGGACGACAAACGTCGAGGTCTGCCCCGGCGCGGTGGTGTAAACAAAGCTTTGGGATCCGGATGTCACTGACCCTTGGAAGGACGAAACCGGCTGAGGCGCAACGCTGGGCACACTCACGAATGGATCGGTGCTGGAGGAGACGGTATTGGACAAAGTTCCGGCCGGGGTGGTGCTGGTCGGCGCCAGGGTGCTTGACGCGCCGGTAACGACAATCGATGCGGTGCCTGGCGCGGGGCTAACGACAATCGGTGCGGTGCTGGGCGCGGGGGTCACAACAATAAAGTTGGATCTCGCCTGGGTGCTGGCATGACTTGCAGACAGACCGGTGGGTTGCAGAGATCCGGTGACATAGGCGCCACCAGAGCGCTGGCTCCTTCCGGATCCGGCCAGGCCGGCGTCGGCTGGAGGTCCGGCATGCAGATTCGAACACGCCCAAAGCGCGGTAAGAAAAGCGAGGGTGCGTAGCCCGTGTCGGGTGAAAATTGGCCTGCAATTGATCCACATAATCGCGGGTCCGATTGTACAATATTTATGGCCAGTTTGGGAACAGGGAATTGATTCGCCGGCCCCTGGAGTATGCCGGGGCAAGCTGGAAAAGCCGGAACGACTTCGGAGGGCAAAGCACCTTACCACGCCAGTTTTGTCCCGAGGGCGTGAAGGCCTTCAGAACCATGGCGATTGAGGTCAATCGCCGCTACCCATCAGAAAGGGTGCTAATGCCCGGCGCAGGACGCATCGGCGTTAGACTATGGGCGGGCCATTAACGCCACGGTCAGGTGTTCCATTTCCGGGACGGATTTTTCCCGTGGCCGGAATATTTTACGCATGATTGGATTTCTGCGCGTGCGGATATGTCTCTGGAGACGAGCATCTTACGCCTGATATAAATCGGTTGGCACGGGGTGTGCATATAGGGGCGCATCATGAAAACCCCAATCTATAATCTCATTGTTCAGTCGGAAGAGAAGAATCGCACCCTGATCGAGATGGTCAGTTTCGCTTTACTCATCTTGAGCGCGGTGGCTTCGATTTGGCATGCTGCCCTTCAGCCGGTAGTTGTTATGCCGGACGATACTGCCGCCGCCAAAACCAGCGCGACCGAATACCGCGCCTAACCAGTCCGAGCCGGACTGTCAAAAGCTGAGATGGTTTTACAGGACCTGCGCTATGCATTTCGGATGCTGGCCAAGCGCCCGGCGTTTACCGCGATTGCGGTAATAACGCTCGCACTCGGTATTGGCGCTAACACCGCTATTTTCACGGTCGTTAACGCGGTGTTGTTGAAGCCGCTGCCGTATCCGAACCCCGATCAACTAGTCGCTTTTGGGACACACCAGCCGGGCCAGACATCGAGCGAGCTGGACGCGGTCAGTTTCCCCGATTTTCGTGATTATCGAAGTAATGCAAAAAGTTTTCAGTCGTTAGCGGTTTATCGCCACACCCGGCTTGCCCTAACCGGTATGGGCGACGCCCAAAGTCTGGAAGGTCAGCAGGTAGCCGGAGAATTTTTCGATGTCCTCGGCGTTAAACCACTGATTGGCCGGGCATTCACTCGCGAAGAAGAAGCGGCCGGCGGCGGACCAAATGGATTCACCGTTGTGCTCGGCTATGGAACATGGATGCGGCAGTTCAAGGGCGATCCCAACGTGATTGGGCGTCAGATCACTCTGAATGGACAGTTGCATACGATTGTTGGGGTGATGCCGAAAGGCTTCTCGTTCCCGATCGAAGTTGATCCGGTCGACGCCTATGTCACGGTCGCGGCGGATTCGGCGCCGGGACCGGACGGCAGTAAGTCGCAGAACGACCAGCGCGGCAATCATAGTTATTCTGGAATTGGACGTCTGAATTCCGGCTACACGGTGGAGCAGGCGGACGCCGAATTGAAAACGATCGCGGCCGCGCTGCAGAAACAATACCCGGAAACAAACACCCGGTTCTCGGCACTGGTCGTGCCGTTGCGTCGCGATTTGGTGGGCGATGTGGCCGGCGCGTTGTATGTACTTTTCGGAGCGGTAGCTTGCGTGTTGTTAATCGCGTGCGCCAACGTCGCGAATTTGTTGCTGGCCAACGCCACGGTTCGGGCAAAAGAAATGGTGGTTAGGGCGGCGTTAGGCGCCAGCCGCCGCCGGGTGATAGGTCAGCTGTTGATTGAAAGTTTGCTGCTGGCGGTTATCGGCGGCGTTCTGGGGCTGTTGTTAGCCGCGTGGGGTACGGACGTCTTGATATCTTTGATTCCGGAAAATATCCCGCGCGTGTCCGAAATTCGACTCGACGGAACTGTCCTCGCGTTCAGCCTGGGCGTTTCGGCCCTAACCGGAGTCGTTTTTGGTTTAGCCCCGGCGCTCCAGGCGTCGAAGCTGGATCTGCGCACCTCTCTTAACGAAGGCGGCCGGACTGTGGTCGGGACCGGGCGTCATCGCGTCCGCAGCGTGCTGGTCATTACCGAAGTGGCGCTAGCGTTGATTTTGCTGACCGGCGCGGGGTTGCTTCTGGAAAGTTTTCAACGGTTAGCCAAAGTGGATCCCGGCATTAAGACCGACCGGTTGCTCACCGCTTTCGTCCGTTTGCCGGACGCCGCCTACCCTAAAGACGAGAATGTCCGGCATTTCTTCGACCAATTGTTACCGCGCCTGCGAGCATTGCCCGGGGTGAAATCGGCTTCAACCGTCGTGCCGATGCCGCTCAGCGGTTCCGACATGGTAACTTCGTTTGATGTTGAGGAGCGACCGAAACCGGAAGGGGAGCAGGACACGGCCGCAGTCCGAGTGGCCAGCCCCTATTATTTCGAGACGCAAGGCGTTCCATTGATTCGTGGCCGGGTGTTCAATGAAACCGATGGCGGCGATTCAAAGCAGGTCATCGTTATTAATCAAAGTTTCGCCGACAAATATTTTTCGGGCGAAGACCCGATAGGCAAACGGATTCGGCCCGGCATGAGCACCGGACCAGACGAACAAGGTCCGATGCGTGAAATTATTGGCATCGTAGGTAACACGAAATTCCGATCGCTACGGCAGGAACATACTCCGGAGATGTACATGCCACTGGCGCAATGTCCGTTTCCGTTCGCCTCCGTTCTGCTTCGGACCGAGACCACCGCGCCGGCTATGCTGACATCGGCGGTACGAGCAGAACTGGCAAAGGTCGACGCGAACGTGCCGCTGGTGCGCGTTCACGTGTATGACGACTATTATATCGCGCGCGCCCTGGCGCGGCCCCGATTCAACGCGCTGTTGCTTTCCATCTTCGCCGGGGTGGCACTGCTCCTAACCGCAATCGGCATTTATGGTGTGATGGCGTATTCGGTCGCCCAACGACGACAAGAGATCGGAATTCGCATGGCGCTGGGAGCGCAACGACGAGATGTGCTGCAAATGATTGTGGCGGCAGGTATGCGACTCGCCGGGGTAGGGGTTGCGCTCGGAGTAATTGCCGCATTGGTGCTGACCCGTCTGCTGCAGACGCTTCTTTATGGAGTGAAACCGTTTGATCCGCCGACTTTCGGCGGAGTAGCTGTTCTTCTTGGAATGATCGCGCTGCTTGCTTGTGCAGTTCCGGCCTACCGGGCGGCGCGGGCGAATCCCATCAGCGTGTTGAGGGATCAATGACGGGCCGCATTCGCGGGGACGTTCACGCGTTGAAGTAAAGCGGAAGGCGGCGAAAAATAAGAAAGTAGAATGGAGCGAGCTGGAGCTGACCGAAATGGCCAACAACGAGCAAACGAAAAGACCGCCCCTGCCACGTAGGCCAAAACACCAAAAGAATGTGACGTCGGTAAACAATTCCGAGGGTCCGGCGGCGTTTTTATTAGCGCAGACTTCTCAACAAAAAATCCAAAAAAAGAACCAGACCTTCGCAAAGCGTTGGATGATTCGGCAGTCGACGGCTGCCGATTGATTCCAATCATTTGCGGGGCGTCCCAATTTCAGCCTTATGATGACCGACCTTCGCTTTGCTGTTCGTCAGCTCTTTAAATCACCCGGCTTCACGGTGGTTGCGGTGATGACACTCGCCCTGGGTATCGGGGCCAACACCGCGATCTTCACCTTGGTGAGTGGTGTGCTCCTGCGTCCCTTGCCGTACCCGCAGGCAGATCGAATCGTATACTTCGAGGGACAAAATCCGGCCGCCGGTATCAGCGACAGCAACATTTCGATTGCGGATTATCTCGATTGGGCGGAGCAGACTGACCTCTTCGCCAGCACCGGCTTGTTCGCTGTCGGTAGCGGCACTCTGGCGGCCGACGGCAACGAGCCGGAACGTGTCCCGCGAGCAGCCGTCACCAGCGGCTTCTTTTCTGTGCTCGGCGCGCAGCCAATGCTCGGCCGGCCGTTGTTAGCCGAAGACGATCAGGAAAATGCGGAGGAGGTCGCGGTGTTGAGCGCCGGTTTATGGAAACGGCGCTTCGGCGCCGATCCGAACATAGTTGGCCGGAAACTAACGGTCAGCGGACGGCCCGTAACCGTGGTGGGCGTGATGTCGTCGGGGTACGAATATCCCGAGCAAACCGAGATTTGGACGTCGTGGTCTACCGCCTCCGAAGAAAAAAGACGCGATAATCGTTCCGCCTCGGCCGTCGCTCGGTTGCGTGCCGGGGTTGATCTCAAAAAGGCGCAGGCTCAAATCAGCGCAATCAACGCGCGGCTCGCCCAGGCCCACCCGGATACAAACAAGGGCTGGGACGCGCGGCTGGTTCCATTGCATGATTTGCTCGTTAGGTCGGTTAGGCCGTCATTATTGTTGCTACTGGGCGCGGTCGCGTTCGTGCTGCTGATCGCGTGTGCAAATGTGGGGAACCTGCTGCTCGCTCGCGCGGCCACGCGGCACCGGGAAGTTGCCATCCGCACCGCCATGGGGGCCAGTCGCGGACGCATCATCCGCCAGATGCTGACCGAGAGTCTGTTACTGTCGGGAATCGGCGCCATCGGCGGCGTTTTCTTCAGTGTCTGGTTAACCGACATTTTGTTGTCCGCCATGCCGGAGGGCGCACCGGGACTCGATCAGGTTGGGTTCGATTATCGGGTCCTGGCTTTCGCCGTCCTCATCTCAGCTGGAACTGGGATTGTGTTTGGGTTGGCGCCTGCCTTGCAAACTTCGAAGCTGGATGTCAGCAGCTCGCTCAAAGAAGGTGGGCGGACCGGGGACGGACCTTGGCGCACACCGACCCGCATTCTTCTCCTTACCGGCGAAGTGGCCCTTTCGCTCATGCTCCTGATAGGTGCCGGTCTTCTAATAAAGAGTTTCCTGCGCCTTCAGGAGGTGAAGGCGGGCTTTAATCCGCACGGTGTGCTTATCACTTCGGTTGGACTTCCTCGGGCCAAATATAAAGAGCCTGCCCAGCGTATTGAATTTTTCCGGCAGCTTCAGGAGCGTGTTGCCTCCTTACCGGGTGTCCACTCGGTCGGCGGCGCGGTTAATCTCCCGCTCGGGGCAAGCAATTACCAATTAGGCCGCGCTTTCATCCCGGAAGGGCGACCGCTAACGATCGAGGAATCGGTTAATGCCAGTTACGCCACCATTACTGGCGACTATTTCCGCGCCCTCCAAATCCCGCTGCTCGCAGGCAGAAGTTTCACTGAAACCGACACCGACGGGGCTCCGAAAGTCGTTGTCGTTAACGAGTCGGTCGCGCGCCGTTATTTCGGGTCCGCTAACGCCGCGTTGGGGAAACGGCTGACGGTATGGCGCGACGAAACATTTCCGCGCGAGATCGTGGGGGTGGTCGGTGACACTAAGCCGGACACGCTCGAAGGGGCTAACAGCGCGCAAATTTACGTGCCGCATGCGCAGGACTCAGACTGGGGCTTCATGGCCATGGTGGTTCGGACCGGCAGCGATCCTGCCGCGCTGGCACCGGCGGTGCGACGCGAAGTTCAATCGCTCGATAAGGATCAACCGGTCTACAACGTGCGCACCATGGACGAGGTCGTTTTGAACTCGATCCGCACCCGCCGTTTGTCCACGCTGCTTTTCACTGCTTTTGCGGGAGCCGCGCTGCTGCTGGCGGCGATGGGGATTTACGGAGTCATGGCTTACTCCGTTAGTCAGCGGGTGCGCGAGATCGGGATTCGAATGGCGCTTGGCGCCCAGGCCGGCGACGTCCTGCGGATGATCGTTAGGCAAGGAATGACACTGACGGTGGCAGGGGTCGCGGTTGGACTCATCGGAGCGCTCGGGCTGAGCCGTGTGCTCGCGAGTTTACTGTTCGGAACCAACGCCATCGACCCCATCACCTTCGTTGGCATTCCTCTGCTGCTCGGCCTGGTGGCGCTCATTGCCTGCTATCTCCCGGCGCGCCGCGCCGCTCACGTCGATCCAAACAAAGTCCTGGCTCACGGCTAGGCTCTTTCCGCCGTCTCTCTATATATATAGTACCGGAAGTGACCGGGCGATTGCATCACCCGAACCGGCCATGCTTCCCTGTAGCGTCTCGGTTGCCAGGTCATGAGAAAAGGGCTGTTTTGCGGCACGCTCAGGCCCTTACTTCGATAGAAAAACCAGGCGTCTCGCGACGGGCCGGTTCCTTCTCGCGTTGGCGTGATGAATGGTCGTAACCTCAAGCGGTATGAAATCCATGACCGTAGCGGCGTTTCTGATGCTCGCTTTGCTATGCACATCAGCAGAAGCCGGGAGACGCCATGCTGGGCGGCGTGGCCAACCTGGTAGTCCGCCAGCTACCCCGGCGGCGACAGCCGCATCGGTGGTGAATCCGGCCGATCCGCCTTCGGCTAATCTCAACCGCTTCATTACCGCGCATTTTCATCGCCTTTCGAGTATCAGCGGCAATAACCAACCGGATCTGACCGCATATCGAACCGATCTTTCGCTGTTGTCGAGCACGTTGCAGGCGCAAAAGAATCTGCCTGAAAAGCGGGAAGCGGCGGAAGCGGGACTACGAATTTGTAGTTTGCTTGCGACCGCAATTGATGAGCATGACAAAACCGCAGCCCAATTCGCGGCCGCACAAAGCGTGGCCGGCCCGCGCGACGTTAAAGACGTACGTATCAGCACAGTTCGGGCACGGCGCGGTTACGGCCGCGCAACTCGCGCCAATAACGCCAAGGAAGCGACGGCCAACAATCAGGGTGGTTCAAGTGATGGGTTTATGAACTCAGCTGCCGTAAATGCATGGACAACCCGCTTGGCTGAGCTGCGACGGCAGATCGACGTCGCTTATGCTCAGGAAGTCGCGATCGAGCACGGCGCGGCTGCGAAACGGGCTCCTCCGACCGCGGCTCCGTCTCCGATAACTTCAAGCAATCGTTAGGTCGTTGGCCCGTTTGGTGATGAACACGCCCGAGCGTGCGAGTGCTGAGGATTATTGCCAGGCGTTCCTCGCCCTTGAATCGAAATCGCAGATGACTGCGACACGGCGTGAGCTCCTTCGCAAGCATTTCCGGTTTTATCGGCATCAGGCGACCATGAGTCAGATTGCCGAAAAAATGGGCTGGGCCAGTTACAGCAGTGCAAATGCGCAATATGGCCGGTTAGGTCAACTCGTCGGAGAGGAACTTGGCTTTCAGTTCAAGCCAGGTGGTGCCTATTCGAGCGCTTTGTGCACGTTCGTCGAGCCGCAGGAACCGGGCGATCACTGGCTCACCATCATGCGACCGCAAGTTGCCGAGGCGCTTCGCCGACTCGGTTGGACATGAAAGGGAAATGCAGGGTGAGGAACGACCGAACTGAAAGCACTCCGACCGGCTAAAATCACACCCAACGGCCCCGCGGTTTACGCTGGCGGTCTGCGATTTGCTGCTTCAGATCGTTGCCTTATGCGACGAATCATCCTGTTGGCGGTGCTGGTGGTCATTGTCGGTTTCGCGGTTGTCATTTCCACCCGTAGTGGCCAGTTCCCGGCACGGTTCGGTCGCGCAACGCCAGCTCCGTCGGTTGCGCCGACCCCGGACGACGTCGCGATCGCACGCAACGCTCTGACCGTGGAAGATATCCTCGGCATGTTAGATAGAGGCGATTCCCAGGAAACGATTATTCGGGCGGTGCGAGAACGGCGCATCACCCAGAAGATCGTCGAAGCGCAGGAGCTACAGTTGTCGGTGATGGGGGCTCGGCGGCAATTGCTCAAAGAATTGAAAGACAGCAACAACGTCCTGACGCCTTCCCAAGAGCTGGCTTACGGTCGCCTGCCTCGTCGTTCCAGCCCGCGGCCGGCCGCAACCGGCAGGTAGAAAGTAGAAAGTAGAATTTAGAAATTAGGGCAGGACGCGCAGGGGATAAAAGGCGGATTCTCGCCGCCCAACCCTCTCGGCAAGGCTACACCGGTCAGGCTGCCCAACGTTCAACCGTCGAGGCAATGGACGATAAAAGATTATCGTTCTTGACCTTGTTTTGTCGGTCCCGAAAAGGCATGAGGCATCCAATTAGTTCGGATTACACGAAATACATTGGGACTTTTGAATAAAAACCGACCGGAAGCGTCTGTGATATGAAGATGCGCGGCTCACCTTTTGTAAATCGTTGCGCAAGAACGTACACTCAAGGAGGTTCCGATGGATAAAAGACCCTACGCGCGGAAAATGCCCGTGCTTTCACCCTGGACGCTCAAAGCCATTCTTCTGGTCACCGCCGGTGCGGCTACCATGATGATCGGCTTGGCGATAACAAAACATGTTTCGGTGGAACCGGACTCTCCTAAAGTTGCTAACTCGGTAGCAGATTGGCATGAAGCCGAGACCTTCGTTCCGGCCGAGGGCCCCGAGCCGTCATCCCATACTGTGATGCACAATGGTCTGACCGTTGTGTCACCCGAGTTGCTCGTCCCGGTAATCGATCTGGCCGCGCTGGAAGAGCTCACTGGGTCTGATGGGAAGGCGTCAGCGAGCAAGTCAAGCGGGCGAAAACGCTCTCGTTACGCCAAACGCTCCCGTGCTCACCGGCAAACGCATTGGAAAGCGTACGGATTGGCGATTCGATAATCGCGCCTGAAACGCTGACACGCTGAAAAGCCGAAAGCTGAAATCATTCGCTCGCCAGGGCCACTATTGCGAGCGCAATGCGATGGTTGGGTCGACCAGCGTGGCGCGTCGCGCCGGAAATAAACAGGCTAGAAGAGCCGCGACGGCGAGTACGACAACCGTGGTGGCTAACAACACCGGGTTATAAGCCGAGGTTTGATAAAGCTGTGCTTTGATCAGTCTTCCGATCAACAAAGCAGCGCCCAGTCCGACGCCCAGGCCCAGCACCACCGGCGTCATGCCTTGCCTGACTATCAATCGTAACACATCCATGGTTTGTGCACCCAGTGCCATGCGAACGCCGATCTCACTGGTGCGTTGCTCAACCGTATAGGCAACTGCGCCGTAAATGCCCACCGTTGCCAGAAGCAGCGCCACGCCCGCAAACACGCCCAGCAATACCATCATCAGTTTCGCCTGACCCAGGGCCTGGCTCATTACCTGGCTAACCGGTTGAGGCTGAATCAGCGCCAGCCCGGGATCGATGCCGCGCAACGCCGCTTGCACTGATTTGGTCACCGAATCGGGCGGCAGCGCGCTGCGGACGGTGATCGTCAGAAACGGGAAATTCTCCTGGCCAAACGGGCGGTAGAATTCCATGTCGTTATGCTGATTGAGTTGAGTGGATCGCACATCGCCCACCACGCCGACGATCTCGACCGGTACGCTGCCGCTGGTGATGAGCAGCGTTTTGCCAATCGGATTTTCGTTTCCGAACACCGTTTTCGCGCCGGATGCGCTGATGATGATCACGTTGGGATGATCAAGGCGGTCACGTTCATCGAAGTCGCGACCAGCGATCAATGGAATGCCGAGGGTGCGAAACCATCCGGGCGCGACATCGTTTGAGGGTGCGCCTTTGCGTTCGGCAATCGGCGGAACATTGCCTTCGGGGCGGGTGTACAGGGTGGCACCACCGCCGGCAATAATCGGGAACCCGGTGCTGATCGAGGCCTCCTGCAATCCCGGAACCGCACCAATCGCATTCTGCAACTGCTCGGCAAAACGCGCGCGCGTCCCTTCGTCCGGATATTGGGCCTGCGGCAGCACGCTGAGACCAATCCAGAGGTTTTCCGGTTTGAATCCCGGATCCTGATGACTCAGGCGCACAAAGCTGGCGATCAGCAGCGACGCGCCGGCCAGTAAAGTAACCGAAAGCGCGACCTGCCCGCCGACTAACAATTTGCGGAACCTTTGTTGCCGCACACTGCCGGCAGTACCACGTCCCCCTTCTTTCAATGCCTCCACAATATCTGCGCGCGAACTTTGGAGGGCGGGGTAAAGGCCCAGGGCCAGTCCGGTAATGAACGAAAGCGCGATGGTGAACAGGAGAACCGGCGCGGAAAGGGCGGTGGCGGTACCGGGTTCGATCGGAAGAAAATTCGCTGTTAGTTTCGGGACTAACGGAACCAGTACCCAGGCGAGCGCAGCGCCCAGGATTCCGGCGAGCAAACTGATCAGCACGCTTTCCAGCACGAATAATCGAAGCAGGCTGGCCCGGGAAGCCCCTAACGCCATGCGCAGGGATATTTCGCGCCGTCGGCCGCTAAACCTAACGAGCAGCAGATTCGCTACGTTGCTGCAGGCGATCAGCAGAACAAACGTGACCGCCGCTAACAAGGTTATGAATCCCGGCCGTAAGTTTTCGGTCACGTCCTCCGGTAACGTTTTGATGATGGTCGAAGACTTGGCATCGATCTTTTCCGGGTATTGCGATCGGTAACCATTCTCCAGCGTGTTCAACGCCGCTTTAGCCTGGTCAATCGTGACCCCGGGTTTCAAACGCCCGACCGCCCGGATAAATGCTGTGCCTCGCATCATCCGTTCGTGCGAAAAGCCAGGGATGATGAAAGGTTTGGTCGTCCAGATATCGCCGTTAGGCCCGGCCCAGGAAACGGGCAGGGTAGGGATGACACCCACAATAGTGTGACTCACCCCGTCGAGAACCAGACCGCGCCCGATCACGTTCGGGTCGTTGCCGAGGCGCGCCTTCCAAAAACGCTCGGTCACAATCGCGACATCGGCGCCTTCTTCTTCCTGCGGTAAAAATGTCCGGCCGCGGGTCGGTCGAACCCCCAGCACATCAAACCAGTTGGCGGTGGCTTTGAAGATCGGAACCTGAAAGGGGTCGCCAAGCCCCGTCACGGTGGCGGCAAGTCCGTTCTCGCCGGCGAAACCATCAAAGATCGTTTGTCCGTCGCGGAAATGCATATAGCGCGGCGCCGACAACGGAAAGTCGACCCGTTGATCCTGAAAATGGGAATAAACATGCAGGACGCGGGCGGCGTCGCGGAATGGCAGGCCGCGCAAAAACAGCTGGTTGATCAGACTGAAGATGGCGGTGTTTAATCCGATCCCCAGCGCGAGGGTGATGAGAGCCAGCGCAGTGAACCCGGGTGACTTGAATAGTTGGCGAAGCGCAAAGCGAAAGTCGGTCATCATGGCGGTAAGAACTACGAAGGTGGAAATTTAAACCTAAAATTAGGGTTGGAGGTAGTCAGAAGATAAACCGACGTTCATGGAGAAAAGTCGGGAAGAAAGTCATCCATTAATTGGCGGTCAGGAGCCCAATGTGATTATCAGGCCGAGGCCGATACCGGCAACGATTGTCCACACCCAGGCCGCTATCAAACCAAGGCCACGAACCAGTAAAGGAGGTTGATCGAGCCAGCGTGATAGATGGCGTCATCTCTTAATAGATGACGCCGGAGGACGGTTTGGATTCAACCTGAAAAGAAAAAGTGATCGCTAAGCTGACAGCGCTCATAAGCCGGTGGGCAACGCCGTCAAACCTCAAACCTCAAGCCTCGACCCTCAAAATTCTATCACCCATCCATTTGCGATTCTGCCTGCGAATGATTTGTGCGGGTGGTATGGAGCGGGTCTTAATTCTTATTTGCGCGGTGATTTTCTCCGTTCACTTCGCCCCGCCGCCCGAGATCTCGGTATCTTCGATGGTCGAGTTCAAGCGCTGCCGGGAACCGGCTAAAGCGACATCTGTACGCCAATATTATCGGGCGATTAATGCCATCAGCGCCGACCCGGCGATCAATGGCACTCTTGCTTTGCTGAGCTAGCGACTGATTGCTAACAGCTGCCGGCTGACACCCAATAACGAGCTAAGAGCAACGCGGTAAGCGCGAAAAGAAGGCGTCCCGCACGGCGCCATGAGACTCGAAAGCCGCAGGCTT
>DATFCK010000077.1:0-6303 GCA_035253185.1 Chthoniobacterales bacterium
AAACTGTTCGAAAATCCCGACACTGCGTTTGTGCACGCACGGAGTGCCACTCGCGGCTGTTTCACCTTCAAAATCGAACGCCTATGAAAGCGCTCTCACTTCTGCCCCCGGAGCAAACGATGTATCGCGCGCTCGTTAACCGCGACAGCAGCTTCGAAGGGATCTTCTATATCGGTGTCCGCACCACCGGAATTTTTTGCCGTCCCACCTGTTCGGCTAAGAAACCGGCACGCGAGAATGTCGAGTTTTTCTCGACCGCCAGTGAGGCGTTACACGGAGGGTATCGGCCCTGTCTCCGATGCCATCCAATGGATCCGGACAAACGGCCGCCCAAATTAATCGAACGTCTGCGAGCCGAAGTGGAACGGGCGCCGGGCGGCCGGTTAACCGACAAGGAACTTTCCGCGCTGGCGATTGATCCCTCGACCGCGCGCCGGCAGTTCAAGCGCCACTACGGGATGACGTTCCAGGCCTATTATCGAGCGCGCCGGCTTGGACTGGCTTTACGGGAAGTTAAAAAAGGCGGGCGGGTCGATGAAGCGCAAAATGGCAGCGGCTTCGAATCGGCCAGCGGATTTCGAGATGCGTTTACCAGGATATTTGGCGAGTCGCCCACCACCGCAAAAACGCAGGCAGGCCTGTTTGCCGAGCGAATCGAAACGCCGTTAGGCGCGATGCTGGCCATTGCCGACGATGAAGGCCTGCGGTTGCTTGAATTCGTCGATCGTCGCGCCATGGAATATGAACTTTCAATTTTGCGACGGCGATTGCGGACAAATATTGTGCCGGGCGAACATCGCCATCTGACCGCAGTTCGGGAGCAACTGGCTGAATATTTTAGCGGGAAAAGAATGAAATTCGATGTTCCACTCGCACCAGTCGGATCACCATTTCAACTGCGGGCCTGGGAAATTCTGCTGAAAATACCGGCAGGTGAAACCCGTTCCTATTCCTGGATGGCTCAACAGTTAGGCGATCCTAATGCCCGGCGGGCGGTGGGTCATGCCAATGGCTGCAACATGCTGGGCATTATCATTCCGTGTCATCGCGTGATTCGGGCCGATGGCACGCTTTGCGGTTACGGCGGCGGTTTGTGGCGGAAGAAGTGGTTGCTGGATCACGAGCAGAAGTTTGCGGGGTAAGTCTGACCCACCCAAGGACCTCGATCGGCCGTCTTTTTCTGATTGCCGAATGCGACCGAATAGAGTCGAGATAGGGCGCGTGCGCGCCCTGCGCGCGCAGGTAAACCGGCGCCGCAGATGTTGTTTCATTCCTTCGCTTTCTTTTTGTTTTTCGCCGTTACCTTTACCGTTTACTGGCTGCTGCGCGTCCACGAATTCCGGATGGCCTGGTTGGTCGCGGCCAGCATCGTTTTTTATGCCGCGTGGAACCCATGGTTCGTTGTGCTCATCGCATTCACCGCCGGTGTCGATTACGTGTTTGCGCTCCGAATCGAGCAGGCTGCCACCCAGCGCCGTCGCCGCTGGCTGCTGATCGCCAGTCTTGGCATCAGTCTCTCGCTTCTGGTCTTTTTTAAGTACTCCGGTTTCCTGCTCAATTCATCGGCCGGTCTGTTTCGATTGTTAGGGGTAGAACTTCCGCCGCTGGCGCTGCGCATCGTGTTGCCGCTCGGAATTTCGTTCTACACCTTTGAGACGATCAGTTATGTGGTGGATGTTTATCGCCGTCAGATCCCGGCCGAGCGCAACCCCCTTCATTACGCGCTCTACATCATGTTTTTCCCGCATCTGATTGCCGGACCGATCGTGCGGGCCGGCCAATTTCTGCCCCAGATTCGAGCCCGCAAACATTTGGACTGGGCCCGGCTGCAACTCGGGATTCAGATTTTTCTGCGCGGGCTTTTCAAAAAGGCCGTTCTGGCCGATCGCCTGGCCGGGATCATCGATCCAATTTTTGTGCGGCCGGCGGAATATTCGTCTGCTACGCTCTGGGTTGCGGCCTTCGGCTACGCTATCCAGGTCTATTGCGATTTTTCCGGATACACCGATATGGCGTTAGGCGCGGCGCACGCCCTCGGGTTCAAATTACCTCAAAACTTTCGGCAACCATACTTTTCAGCCAGCGTAAGTGAATTCTGGCGGCGATGGCATATCACTTTGTCCACCTGGGTTCGCGATTACATCTACATCCCGATGGGGGGCAGTCGTGGAAAGCCCTGGGAAACCTATCGCAATTTGATTGTTACCATGGCCGTGCTGGGTTTGTGGCACGGTGCCGGATGGACTTTTGTCATCTTTGGGGTCTATCACGGTGTTTTGCTTTCTTTAGAGCGGATTTTTCCTTATCCGGCCTGGAGTAATCGCGGAATTCCGCGGGTCGGGCGGGTGATTTGGACGCTGCTCCTGCTGTGCATTGGTCTGGTGATCTTCCGATCGGAATCGTTAGGCATCGCCTGGATGATGCTCGGTCGAATGTTTCAACCCGTAGCCGGCATTAGCCTCTCTTCGGCTGCATTAGGCGGCGCACTGTTGATCATAGCGTGTATTTTCGCGGGGCATTTACTTGGTGCGAACAAGATTTCCCGCAGAATCGAGAAGCTAATGCCGGCACCGCTGCTCGGGGTGGCGCTGGCTCTCCAGTTTTTGTTGATTCAATTACTGATCCCGGAGGATGCGAAGCCGTTCATCTATTTTCAGTTTTAGCATGCAGGTAAAACGAAACCATGGCGAACTGCAACGTTGCGCCCGCCGGTCACTGTTCTGGTGCGGATTGACCTTGTGCCTGTCCCCGCTGGTGGGCGGTTGGCTGGTCGATAGTTGCCCCGTTCACATCCGAGATCCCGGGGCCGCGGCTTGCGTATCGCTGTGGCGCCGGGCGAAGCCGGAGCCGCAGATTCTCGTGCTCGGCAGTTCGCGACTGGGGTCATTTGTGCGGACTCGCGAGCTCAATACCCTGAGTAAAGATCTGTTAGGCGATGATTTTACCCCAATCTTCAACGCCTCGGTTATTTGTGGAGAACCAATTACCGTCCAATTCATTACTCGCCGATTGCTTGTCTCGCGAGCCCCGCCGAAATTGGTTCTGCTCGAAACCAGTCCGGATCTGCTGGCGCGGAATAATCGCTACTTCGTTTTTGTTATTACTCAGCAGTTAACCGCCGGCGATTTGCCTCGATACATTCCTGATATTTTGCGCTCGGAAGCCGCTGTTTCCCGACTTATTTCGTCCAGAGTCACCCCATTTTTCCGGCATCGCAATCATCTGTTGGGTTGGACTAACGAGCTGGTCTCCGGCGGTCGAAAAATTCCGTCATTACCTTCAAAGGCAGTCGAGGCCCATTCCTTCCAGTTTGTTCGCGACCGAGGCAAAGATGACCCCGTCCCGTTAGCCAAACGGATGCAGATAGGGGCCGGCCGTTTCCGATCGTACCTTCGCAATTACCAGATTGCCGGGGCCACATCGGCGGCTTTGGAATCGACCGTTGCCATGCTGCGAGCTCACGGCTGCATGGTGATCCTGGTGGCGCCTCCGGTTAGTTCCGCCCAACGCGCTTTGTTGACCGGTGACGCTCAGACCCAGTTCGATACATTTTTACAGCGCCTAACAATATCTTATGGTTGCGAAGTCGCGAATTATTCGAATCGATTACCCGATCACATGTTTGTGGACAATCATCATGCCAATGATGCCGGTAGTATCAAATTTACCGAGTGGCTTGCCGCGGAGACGTTGGCACCGGCCTGGCGTAAAGTGGTGAACCCAAGGGCCGATTAGCCGGGGCCGCAGGCAGGTTTACAATGACTCCAAAGGTTTCTGTTTGCATTGACTCGTTCAATTACGGGCGGTTCCTGCCGGAAGCGATCGAGTCGGTATTGAATCAATCATTTCAAGATTTCGAAATCATCATTACCGATGATTGCTCTACCGACGGTTCCCTCGCGATCGCGCAGAATTTCCAGCGAAAGGACAGCCGGATCGTTGTCGATGTCGCAGCCGCGAACCGGGGAATGGTCAAAAACCGGAATGCCTGCCTCCGCCGGGCGACCGGGGAATATGTCAAATGGCTGCATGCCGACGATTTTCTAAATTCGACTGACGCCTTGGCTAAAATGGTTGGAGCGCTGGAAAACCCGGCGGTTAGTCTGGCTGCATCGGCCCGCCAAATTGTGGATGAGCAGTCACATCCCCTGACAATCTGGTCTTGCTTTGCTGAGAAACGGCCGGTCGCTGGACCTGGTGTGATTAACCGGTGTTTGTTCGAGCAGCGTAATTTAATTGGTGGACCCAGCGCGGTGATTTTTCGTCGCTCGTTAGCCGGGCGCGGTTTTGACGAAACATTTTTTGTCATGGCCGATCTGGAAATGTGGTTTCACCTGCTGGAGCAGGGATCGTTTTCCTACCTCGACGAACCGCTGTGCGCCATCCGTCAGCATGGCCATCAGCAAACCGAGAAGGATAAATCGTCACTCGCGCCCGCCTTGGAAAACCGGGAGCTCATCCGGCGTTATTTGCCGAAGCGGTATGTTCAATTGCGAAGCTGGATCCGGCAATACCTCGAATACGACGCGGTCCGACGGATTGTGCGCCGGAGCAAAAAACTTGGTCACGGAGCGGAACAGGTGGAGGCAGCGGTGGCGGAGTTTGGAGGTTGGCGAAAGTATCGAACTCAAACGCTGACCAACCGTTATCGCGAGGCGCTGCTCAAGGTGCGCCGATTATATGAGCGGCATCTTCGCCAACCGGCCCCGGCGCAAAAGCATTCGTTCCCACTTGGAATCAATATGGCTGGTTTCGTGCAAAGCGTGTACGGCATCGGCGAGTCATCCCGCGGAATGTGGCGAGCGGTGCAGGCTACCGGTTTGCCGTGCGCGCTTATCAATATCCGCAGCCAGGTGCATAGCAATACCGATGTAAGTGTCGGCCGATTCGCCGGCGAAAATCCGTATAGCGTCAATCTGATGACCTTTTCCTTCGATTATTCGCGGCGTTTCTACCGCGACATGGGTCCGGGTTTCTTCGCCGGCCGGTATAACATTGGGCTTTGGTACTGGGAGCAGGAACAGTTTCCGTTGCGATGGCATTCATCGTTTGATTATTACGACGAAATCTGGGTGCCGACCGAATTCACCCGGCAGGCAATCGCGGCAGTATCACCGATTCCGGTCCGGAAGATTACCTATCCTTTTGATGTCGAAACGCATCGAGGAACTGCCGACCGCGTCCGCTTTGGGCTACCCAGCGCGGCATATGTGTTTCTGTTTACATTCGATTTTTTCAGCACCGTTCCGCGGAAAAATCCGGGCGCGATTATCGCCGCTTTTCGTACCGCCTTTCGTCCAGACGATAACGCAGTGCTGGTGTTAAAATCGATTAACGCGGAGCGAAACCGGACCGAGCGGGAATCGTTAGGCCAAGCTGCTGGAGACGCCAAGGTCGTGTTTATGGATGACCACATTTCCCGGGAGGAAATGAACTCGCTGTTTGCCTCGGCCGATTGCTACGTTTCGCTTCACCGTTCCGAGGGTCTCGGTTTGGGCATGGCCCACGCCATGTCTTCCGGAAAACCGGTGATTGCGACTAATTACTCGGGGAACCTTGAATTTATGAACACGGGAAACAGTTTGCTGGTGAACTTCGTTATGACCGAATTGCAAATGGATGCCGGTCCTTACGAACGGGGAACACGCTGGGCTGAGCCCGATGTGGATGAAGCCGCCCATTTCATGCGCTGGATTTACGAACATCGGACGGAAGGCGAAGGGCTCGGGGCGCAAGCTGCCGCCGACATTCGCCGCACGCTCGATCCCGATCGGACCGCCGCCGAAATCAGCCAGCGAATTCACGAACTGGCTGACACCAACCGGACACCGCAGGCACTAAAACCTGGTTAGGCAAATAAGCTGGCAACAGCAGCCTTTGGCCAGCGACTACTGACACTCAGCTAACTTTAATCGTCAAAAAAGCCAGCCCACTGGGTGCCGGCAAATTGCTCCTTCAATTCATGGTAATTTTGAATGGCCTCGGGCAGGGTTCGGCTGGAGAGTTTTGGCGTCTCGGGCTTGAGCCGGCGATAGGGGACGTTAAGGAAGCGCTGCAGGTCGCGCATGGTTGCTTCGTAGTTGGTGCAAAGATCTTCGTAGGTCACTTTGATGAGGGGGTGATCGTGAAATCGACGATCGAAAGCCGCTATGGTGGCGGTCTGGTGTTCGAAATCAGCGACCAGCTGATCGGAATCAAGCGTTAACGGCGTCAGCGGCGACTTTGGAACGGCGCGCTTGGGACGCACATGAAAAGAAAGATGGCGCCGGAGAAGATTTCGTCGATGCAGACTGACAATATGCA
>DATFCK010000078.1:0-7013 GCA_035253185.1 Chthoniobacterales bacterium
CATGGCTGTGCTTTTGGTGCGACGCCACGTGCAAGGGGCAAAAAAGCCGGGGGAAATGCGGCGCGCGATCGTGCGGCGGTCGCAGACCGCCGCTACAATTAGGAAACGCCCGAACTCCAGCTGCTCCCGCCCAGGCCACCCTGGCCGCCAGGTCCACCGGCTGGGCTGGTGCCACCGCCGAAGCCGAGCAGGGCTTCCGCCCGCTTGCGCAGTGTTTCGTTCACTGATCTGCCACCAAAACTTCGGCGGGCTGCTTCCAAATCGGCCAGAGATAATTCCATGGCTCGCAGAATTTCGTGCTCCTCATCGGTTAGGCCGCCATCGGATCCAGTCACTGCGCGTTCCTGAAGGTCAGACAAGAGCGACGTGATTGGGCCGCCATTATTTGCCCGGAACAAATCAATCATCCTTTGGAAACTCAAATGAACCGGTACCGTGGCAAGATCGATTTCCGAATTTTCGGACGAACTGTCTGCCGGCATGGTGACTGAATCGGAAGTTGCGACCGAGTTCCACACGTTGGCCGGATGGTAGAACCCGAGCTCGACCTGATAAGTTCCTTTGGGCTGCGATACCAACAGGAAATGAGTTCCCAGCATGGGCTCGATCGGCTCCTCAGTTTCGTCCGTTCCATTGTCGCGTTTCAATCGCAGATAGACCTGACGATCTACCGGCGAATTGCGAGATAAGGCGTCGGACCAATCGATGTTCCAATAAGTGAAAATCGTCTGTGGATCGCGCGGAATTGCGAACAGGATCGGCGTCCCATAATTCCGCGGTAATTGGGCCGACTCGGCTGGAGCGGCGGCCGGTTTTCGGCCTCGAACCACTGGACCACCGGAAATCCTGAACCCAGGACCGCCGTTCTGCTTTCTCGTCTTCGATTTTTCGCCCTTCATAAAAGTGCCGCCTACCAGTGTGGGAAAAGTACCGAAACGCAAGGCGAATGTAGCATTATTTTGCAACATCTGGACTACACATTTTCGCCGGCTCAACCCCGGCGGCGAACGACGAAATCAATTGATTCCCGGTAGACGCTGTGAGACTGCCACGGGGGGCCGAATGAAGCCGTGTGTTATTTTGAATCCGATTGCCGGATCAGCCAAACAGGCTGACGAAATTCGGAAGCAAATCGATGACGTGCTGGCGCCATTCGTCGTTTTCGTCACTCATGGAGCCGGCGATGCTTCGGTATTCGCCCGGCAGGCCATCGCCAACGGATGCGATTACATTATTGCCGCGGGCGGCGACGGAACCCTGAATGAGGTGATCAACGGAGTCGCCGAAGCGGCCCCGGATATTCGAGTGGGACTTCTCCCGTTAGGCACAGGAAACGATTTCGCTCGGTCGCTGAATCTTCCACCCACCGTAGGTGAAAACATTGCCATCCTGAGCGTTGCCAACACCCGGCGCATCGACCTCGTTCGAGTGCGTAGTGATCAGGTTCGCTATTTTGTGAATGTTTCGGCCGGCGGTTTCAGCGGTCTGGTCGACGAAAAATTAACCCCGGAAATGAAACGTACGTGGGGCCCGCTCGCCTACGTCCGGAGCGCCGCCGCGGCTCTGCCGGAGATGCACGCTTATCGGACTGACGTGCATCTCGCCGAAGGCGAAGACCTTGGCCTCGATCTCTATAATGTGATTGTTGCGAATGGCCGGTTTGTAGCCGGCGGTTTGCCGGTGGCGCCCGAAGCCGATCCCGGCGACGGCTTACTCGACGTGATCTTCATTCCGAAACGGTCTACGGCGGAAATGGTGATGTTGGCCGCGCAGATTGTGCTGGGCAATCATCTCCGTTCCGAATCCATTTTGTTTCGGCGCACCTCGCGGCTCAGCGTAAGATCACAACCGGGAATGTGGTTCAATGCGGACGGTGAACTCGTCGGCAACGAACCCGCCACATTTGAGATTATTCCCGGTGCCCTGCAGTTTGTGGTGCCATGATCGCCTCCGCAAAAATCGTTGAGCTCGATCAATTGCCTGCCCGGGTTGCGGCCTTGCGGGCTGGCGGGAAGAAGATTGTGGCGACCAATGGTTGTTTCGATCTGTTACACGTCGGACACGTGCGCTATCTCCAGGCGGCTCGCGGACCAGGCGAATTACTGGTCGTTGGAATTAATGGCGATGCTTCAACCCGAAAACTCAAAGGCGACGGACGGCCAGTCAACAATGAACGGGACCGGGCCGAAGTCGTCGCCGCGCTGGCGTGCGTGGATCTGGTCACAATTTTTCCCGAGGTGCGCGCGGTGCGTTTTCTCGAACTGGCCAAACCAGATGTTTACGTTAAAGGAGGCGACTACACCGTGGATACGCTGGAAAAATCCGAGCGTCTTGCGTTGGAAAAGGCCGATGCCGAAATACGAATCATTCGTTTTGAGGAGGGCTATTCGACCTCGGGTTTGCTGGAGAAATTGAAATGAAGCCGCTGCGACTGGGAATTCTCGGATCGGGAAAAGGAACTAACTGCCATGCGATCCTGGAGCGCATCCGCGACGGACAGCTGTTGGCTGAGGCGGTGCTGGTGGTGTCCGATGTGTTCAACGCGCCCATTCTCGACATCGCCCGGGAATTTTCGGTCAACAACGCTTATCTGCCGCCAGGCCATTTCAAGACCCGATTGGAACCGCGAGTCGAAGCCGAACTGGTTCGAATGCTGCGCGAGGCCGAGGTGGAGTTGGTCATTTTGGCCGGCTTCATGCGGGTGCTGCACGCTCCCATGCTGGAAGCGTTTCCACGCCGGATCTTGAACATCCACCCCTCTTTGTTGCCGAAGTTTCCCGGACTTTCGGCCTGGACCCAGGCGTTGAACGCCGGCGAAAAAGTGACCGGCTGCACCGTCCATTTCGTGGACGAACAAATCGATCACGGCACCATTATCGCCCAGCGTCAGGTGCCGATCCTGCCTAACGATACTCCCGACTCACTTCACGAACGGATTCAGGTGGCGGAACGCGAGCTTTATCCGGAAGTCATCGGACGCTTCGTGGAAAGCGCGCGAGCGGCGTAAGCGCGCCGGAGTTATGGAGTGTTGGAGTATTGACTCTGGCTTTTGACCATTACTCCAGCACTCCGATACTCCACTACTCCGCTTCCGCTAAATTCGCTCCGGTTTTTGTTCGCGCTGCAACAAATCCGTCAGTGCCTGGGCGGGTGGCTTGTTCTCGTACAACATCGCGTGCACCTGATCGATGATCGGCGTTTCCACATCGAATCGCCGGCCGCATTCGAACGCGCTTTTGGTGGTGGGAACCCCTTCGGCCACCATCTGCATCCCGGACGTGATCTGGCCTAACGATTCGCCGCGCCCCAGTCTTTCGCCAACCTTGCGGTTGCGGCTGTGCTGGCTGAAACAGGTGGCCACCAAGTCACCGACACCACTTAATCCATAGAACGTCCGCGCATTCCCGCCCATGATGGTGCCGAGACGGAGCAATTCCGCAAGACAGCGCGTCACCAGTGCCGCTTTGGAATTATCGCCCAGGCCGAGGCCGTCACTGACTCCGGCTGATATCGCGAATACGTTCTTGAGCGCGCCGCCTAGCTCGATCCCCACCACTTCGTCACTGGTGTAAATTCGAAATCGCGGACTGCCAAGAAACGCCTGGAGTTTCACCGCGCAATTATTATCGGCGCATCCCAGCACGGTCGCGGTCGGTAAGCCTTGGGCGACTTCGACCGCGAGATTGGGTCCCGAAAGAACTGCTACTCGTCGATCCGGAAAATTTTCCGACAGAATCTGACTCATTCGCATTCCGGTGCCATGCTCAATACCTTTCGTGCAACTCAACAGGACGGCATTCGCCGCGACGTTGTGGCGACATTGTTCCGCGATGGCGCGGAACGCCGTTGATGGAACGACGAAAACAATCAGGGTCGACTGCGCGCAATCGCCGAGCTCGGTGGTGATTCGCACGTTGTCCGGGAGTTTTATTCCAGGCAGATAATCCTTGTTCTCACGCGATGCCTTTAACTGTTCAACCCGCGCGGCACTATGCCCCCATAAAATGATGTCGCGTCCGTCTTGGGCCCAGACCGCGGCCAGGGCGGTACCCCAACCGCCGGCACCAAGAATGGCTGTGCTCTTAATGTCCATCTCGGCGAAAGCGATGCTCGGTGCCGTGAATCAATTGCGAAATGTTCGAGCGGTGCCGAAATATGATCAGACCCGTTAGGACAATTGATACATACAAGAATGACCACTCAGTCATTTGATTGAACTTCAACAACACGAAAACGGTGATTGGCAACGCGATGGTGGCAATGATGGATGCGAGTGACACATATCCAGTCAGATAAAACAGGGCCAGCCAGACGAGGATTGCGATCAGCCCGGCCACCGGCATGAGCGCAAACATTAAGCCCGCGGAAACGGCCACGCCTTTACCGCCTTTGAAGCCTAACCACACTGGAAACGTGTTGCCCAGGACGCAGCACACCGCCGCTACGATTTGGTAAATTTCCTTATGCCCGACTGCGCCAGGCTGCTCGGCCAGGCGGCTGGCAAGAAACACGGCAACCAAGCCCTTGCCAAAGTCGGCGATGAACACCGGGTAACCATATTTTTTGCCTAACGAGCGGGTGACATTGGTCGCGCCGATATTGCCGCTACCGAGCGTCCGGATATCCACTCCGGCTAGTTTTCCCGCGATGTAGCCAGATGGAAGGGAACCGATGAAATAACTGGTGACAGCGACGACTAAGAACCAGATCACGGCTTGTCAGGAACGCTGCCGGTTAGAGCAGTTCCAGGTGTCTCGCGGGAGGGATATATTGAATGTAACCCGTTACGGCTGAGCCATATAGATAAGATCGAAACGTCGGCAGGCGTGATTCCACTTATGCGTGAAGCCTGGCCTAGCGACGTGGGACGAATCTTGCCGAGCTTCTGGCGAGTCTCAGCCCGTAGCCCCGCCACCTGCCCGAAATCGAAACCGTCCGGAATGCGCTGCAAATCTCTTCTGGCCAGGATACGATTCTGTTCGGCTTGTTTGGCCACGTAGCCTTCGTATTTCAGTTCAGTCGTCAGCAATTCCCAAATTTCGGCCGGGGCGGCACTCACAATGTCTGGCGGGAGCGCGTCCCAATGAATCTCCGGCCGCTTGAGTAGTCGGGCCAAGGGGACCCCGGAATGACTCAAATTACTGGCCAGAAGCCGGGTCTGTCCGAGCAGCTCCATCTTGTTGCAAAAATTCTTCCACTTTTTGTCTCCGACCAACCCGGCATCGTGGCCCCGGGCGGTGAGTCGTTGATCGGCATTATCCTGGCGAAGCGAGAGCCGGTCTTCAGCGCGGCTGGTAAACATCCGATACGGCTCCTCGGTGCCTTTGGTGATCAGATCATCAATCAACACGCCAATGTAGGCATCGGACCGTCCGAGAATGAAAGGCTGGCGGCCCAAAACTTTGAGGGCTGCGTTGGCGCCAGCAATGAGCCCTTGCCCGGCGGCCTCCTCGTAGCCGGACGTGCCGTTTACCTGCCCAGCAAAATAGAGTCCCTGAACCAGCTTTGTTTCGAGCGTCGGATAAAGCTGGGTCGGCGGGAAGTAATCGTATTCAACCGCGTAGCCGGGGCGCATGATTTCGGCGTGTTCCAGCCCGGGGATCGAATGGACGAACGCGAGTTGCACATCATACGGCAAGCTGGTTGAAATGCCGTTGACATAGTATTCCTCGGTATGCCGGCCTTCGGGTTCCAAGAAAAGCTGGTGACCTGCTTTGTCGGAAAATTTGACTACTTTATCCTCAATCGACGGACAGTAACGAGGTCCGACTCCTTCAATTCGGCCGGCATAAAGGGGGGACCGGTGCAGGTTTTGGCGGATGATATCGTGAGTTTGCGAGGTAGTGTTAGTGATCCAACACGGAATTTGTTCCACGTGGAACGTTTCCTCGTCATCCCAATTCAACGTGAAAACATCGTCCTTATCCCTTCGAATTTCTCGGTCGAAAGAGAACCGGGGAGGCGGATCTTCTCCCTCTTGAATCTGGCACTTAGTGAAATCGATGGATCGGCCGCTTAGGCGGCACGGTGTCCCGGTTTTAAACCTGCCGACTTCGAAGCCCAAAGCTCGTAGGTTTTGGCTTAACCCGGAAGACGTGTCTGCCATCCGGCCGCCGGGTTTTTGGTGCTCCCCGACGTGTAGTAACCCGCGCAGGAACGTGCCTGCAGTGATGACCACCGAGCGTGCTTGGATCGCCAGACCAAAATCGGTTTCTATGCCTGTGACTGAACCGTTCTCAACCTGAATCGCGCTGACCGTCGCCTGCTGGATCCGCAAATTCGCCGTGCGCTCCAGCACCGCTTTCATCCGAAATTGGTATGCCTTTTTATCGCACTGCGCCCTGGGCGCTCGCACCGATGGTCCTTTTGTCCGATTCAGCATCCGAAACTGAATCCCGGTGGCATCAGTATTAATTCCCATCGCCCCGCCCAACGCATCAATTTCCCGAACGATGTGCCCCTTGGCCAGGCCGCCAATGGCCGGATTGCACGACATCTGACCAATGGTGTCCAGGTTCTGTGTCAGCATTAGCGTGCGACACCCAATCCTCGCCGCTGCCAATGCCGCTTCGATCCCCGCATGACCGCTTCCGACTACCACCACATCGTAGTCGTTAGTCGCCATGCTTATGCTCCATAATTCCCTGTTTCGGTCGCGGCAGCAGCTCGCTCAATGAATAGGTCTCTACCCGGCCGCCCGGCGTTGCGCTGATTATTTCGAGCTCAGGATTGAATTCAGCCAGCATCTGGCGACACGCCCCACAGGGCATAACCGGCGATTCTGAATCGGCAACGACAGCGATAGATATCAGTTCGGTATCTCCACTGACTACCGCAGTCCCCATCGCCACTTCTTCGGCGCACAACGTAAGCCGGAGCGAAATGTTCTCGATGTTGCAGCCCTTGAAAATTTGGCCGCTGCGGGTCAAAAGCGCCGCTCCCACCGGAAACTCAGAATATACTACATGCGCCCGTTCACGAGCTTCCTTGGCAGCCTCGATTAACCGCTGTCT
>DATFCK010000079.1:0-7062 GCA_035253185.1 Chthoniobacterales bacterium
AGCGTCGCAACTCCCACCAAAGGGCCCGTGCCGGTATCGGCGAAAAACTGACCGCCGCTGCCGAAGTTGGCCGGTCCGGCGAACGTGCCCGAATAGCGTTCGAAACCTGTAGGGCTCGCCGGCCCGACAACAAGGGCTGGGAACGACGCAAAGACGTAGGACAGGTCGTTCCCGGGAATTCCTAACGTGAGATCGCCAAGATTTAACGACCCGCTGCCTGTCGCGACAACGTCGGTTCCGACCTCAGCGAATGTAACGCTGTAGGCTGCCTGCGCCGATGGACAAATTACGGCGAAAAAGGCGAGTAAACTCAGAATGATTGAAGCAAGCTTAGGAGAGTCGTATTTCATAGGACCGTGAACTGGCTGTATTGGCAGAGCTTACGCCTGCTTCTCACCCACTCATCGGCGGGCGCAAACGCCTGCTTACCGCCGAGGTTGAGAATTGAAAACGCAATGGTCAAGACAGAATACTCATAGTTATTCACAAAAATGTTTCTCGGTTGTTGCTCAGATGTTACGTGGTCGTTAGGAAAAGAGAAGATGATCGCGAATGACGCGAAAATGCGATCACAATAGCCTCCGTTATCTTTGCGATCTTCTGTTTAGAACAGATTGGTTAGGGATTGCAACCGCCAGCGAAGCGAAGCGTTCACTCAACCGTCAACTATTTTGGCGCTAACGCCGCCAAAATCTTCTCAAACCGCGGATCGCCCCGCAGCGGATCCCAGTAGGGGTGGAACTTCAATGATCCATAGCTCAGAGTGCAGGCGCCCTCGCCAAACAGTCGCAAGCACTGATGTCATCCGAATTGGCAGCAAACGCCGAACACCGAACATCGGACAACGAACGTCGAATAGCAGAGAATGGCTTGTCTGTAACAGAAGCTAACCAAGCTAGCGAAGGGGAAGGGCGGATAAGGCATCGGCGAGCAGCGTAGAAGCGATGTCCCGTCGCTTTTTGGGTTAGCTGCGCGACCACAAGTCCCGTCTACACTTTAAGATCAGATAGCCTTCGTTATCGCCTTCGCCAAACTTGGGGCTGAAGATGATCGCATCCTCGCCCCAATACGGATTGTCTTTCAGGGCCGTCAGCGCGCGCTTCGGCGCCAGCCGAGTCGCGTTCGGCGACCGCGCAACTAAATCAGGCATGCGCCCCCGGGCGCGATTGCGGCCGGGCCTCGATCAAGGCGTCGGCAGGGTTTACCGCCCTGGTTGTTTGCTTCGATCGGATAAGAATGACAAATGGCTCGGAAGGGGATATTGTGAAGCCTCTTGAACGGTAACAGTTTGCCATTTGCCGGAGGGCGCATATGACTTCGAAGATTTATGTCGCAGTTGTGGCGGGGATTGTGACCGCAAATTTCGCAACGGCTGCGCCGATGCAAAAGGCCCGCGTTACCCAGTTGGTGCAGGACGTCAAATTGTTGCCCGACCGTGCGCCCGCGCGGCCGGCGGTGCTCAATGATGAGGTCAACCAAGGCACCGCCATACGCACCGGCACCAATTCACGAAGCGAGCTGACATTCAATGACCTGACCATCACCCGTCTCGGCGCCAATACCGTATTCAGTTTTGATCGAGAGAAGCGCGAGCTGCAACTGAGCAGCGGCGCGGCATTAATACAGGTCCCGCCGAATGCTCCGGCTGCGAACATAACAACTGCTGCGGTCTCAGCGTCGATCAGCGGCGGCACTGCGATATTCGATACCGCTACCTCCAAATTCATGGTCCTGGAGGGCGAAGGACGGATGTGGCTGGCCGGACATTCCGAACCCCCTGTCATCATTCCTGCCGGTAACATGGTATGGGTTGGACCAGGAGGTCACATTGTTCGCCCCACAACATTTAATGTGGGACGGGTGCTCAAAACTTCCCGGCTGATCAATGGTTTCCGGCGATTGCCTAACCTTGACCTGATTTTGGAAGTGGTTAACGAGCAAACGGAGACCGTTCTCGCTCTGCTGGAACGAGCTTTCCAGGATATTATCAGCCAGAGGACGGACCTCCTCACTCAACCAGAAACAAGTCCGGAAACAATTCCGCCACCTCCGCCACCGCCTCCGCCACCTCCGCCGCCGTCCGAATTTGGGTCGCCCCAAACCATCACGGCACCGGCGCCTTATCCGATCGATTCCGGTGCGATGATCAACACCGACCCGACAATTACCCGAGGGGGAACGACCGATTTCGGGACCATCTATCGCAATCAGACCGAAGACGGCCCGCTGGCGACGTGGGCATTCGGGTCTACCACCAGTTTCGATATTGTCAGCGGCTTTAATTCGACCTCCAACCCGGCCTTGGAAAACGTGGCGGTGTTCAAGTTCCAATCTTTGGAGCTGAATAGCGCTCCCGCGATTTCCACTGTCGGCGGTCCCACTCGACTCGGGTTGATCGGAGTGGACGGGATTAGCTCCAGCAGTGAAAGCGCGACGTTTAGCTTTCTAGGACTTGATTCAGTATTTCTGGCGACCGAGAACGGCCCGATTAATCTGGGATCGGGCATCACGTTCGACGGGGTCAATCGTTTGCTGCTCTATGCCCGGGGATCGAACGGCAACATGACGCTGGCTTCGCAGTTTATTGATATCGGTAAACTTGACCTGAACGCGGAAGGGGCAATCCAGTTCGGCGGAACCGCGATCACGCATAACGGCGGTAGCATCCATTTACTGAGTGGGGTAATGACCGGCCTGGGAATCAATCTCGAGTCGAATTCGAAACTCTTATCATTGCTGGATTCGGAAACCGGCGCTGGCGGTGCCATTAGCCTAACGACAACCGGCGGTGACATCACCGCCAACGGTGAAATCGAGGCTGAACGAGGCAGCATAAACATCTCGAATGTGGTTCCGGCCGGATCTGCCCCAATCGGTCCGCTTCAGGCCGGAGCAGCAGTTCCCACTATCGTTCTCGGCGGCTCGTTAACGGCAGAAGAGGTGAATGTCGCATCGGCCGGAAATCTGAACGTCGCCACGACCGCGTCCATCGAGGCCCCGAAGATTTCGCTTCATGCTGGCGGCAATATCGTGTCCCCGGGCGATCTTGAGCTCGCGGTCGAAAACAACCACGGTCGCATGCTTGATTCCGACGCGTCCATCAGTCTGACCGGCGCAAATATTTCGGCCCGCAGCTTCGGCACCGTGATTGATAATTCCAATGGCGGCGTCATCACCGGCGACGCTTCCATCACGCTCAACGTATCGGGCGACCTAACGTCTACCGGGACAGACGAAATGTTTTTCCGCATTCTGAATTACGTGAATGCTGCCGGATCGCCGGCTGCCAGGATTAATGGCAGCGCCGATATCACCATCAACGCCACTAACATTACCGCAAATTCGTTCAAGGCCGATATGGATGGCGAAGGTGGATTGATAGGCAAAAACGCCACCATCACTTTCAACATCTCCGGAACGGTGAAAACCAACACCATATTCGACGTTCATATAGAGCAGACCGAATCCGCCGGCAGCGCTGCCCCGAACATCGGTGCGGCTGCCGCGCCAGATGCGATCACGTTTAACGGAGGTACCTATAACGCGGGCAATGTATTCACCGCGTTCATGAACAGTCACGGTGGTATCATCACCCTGAACACGGCTAACGTGCATGCCGATGTGATCAGGGTGGGCGCGTTTGGCAGCGATGGCTCGCTCCGGATCGGCGGCGGTTCGATCAACGCCAACACGCTTCTCAAATTGTACGCGCCGGGGAGCAACGGCGTGATTGATTTTGTCGCCAATGTCACTTTGAACAGTCGCGGCGCGGCCGCAGTCATCGCTGCGAACACGGTCACCATCGAAAATAACGTGGTCGTCACCATCACCGGCTCCGGCGGCAGTGCATTAATATATACCAATCATGCCAACTACAGCGGATCGGGCGGTAACGGTAGCACCAGCGGCATCTTCGCCGGTAACGGCGCGACCACGCATCCGTTGGCCTCGGCTCCTCCTTACTTCGCATCGAATTTCAACACTTCGGCACAATTAGCAGCCGATACATCTTCGACTTCTGAAGTGACTGCCGATGCATCTTCGACTTCTGGAGAGACGGCGGCGGTAACGCGGCCGCAGAAAAGTCCGCGTAATCATCGGTTCGCCGCGTCTAAAGCGTCCGCTCCGAATACGGGTCCGCGCGTAACCAGCGGTCCCCGGATCGGACTCCGCGTCCATAACAGCACCGCTCTTCTCGATGTGATCGCCGACACTGCTTCACCCAATTTTTCGTTAGCCAACCATGGCCGATTCAAATCGCGAACCTCGCGTCAACAAGTCGAAAACGGACGGGGTCGTAATCGAGGCGATTCCCCGGCGCGCAATCTTACTACTGCGTCCCGTCGGGACCGGTTTGCCATGAATCGCGTTCGTGCGGATAAGCGGTAAGTTTATTGTCCCAGCGGTTGATGAGCAGTGTGTGACCCATGCGGATCCTTTGCGCGTTAACCATTTCGTGGGGGCTGTTCTGCGCCGGCGTCGTAGTAGGGCAGACGACTCAAAGTATCGATCGCGCCCAGATGGCGCGCGACCAGGCACTCACTGCTCCGGCCGCGACTCCCGGTCCGGAAGAAGCCGGAGAACTGGAGATAGTCACCAGCCCGAATGACCCCGATATCGGCGAACAACAACTGCTGCGCCGGACCGAGCGTTACCAGCCGTTTCTCGCCTCCGTATCCATCCCGGTTTATTGGACCTCCAACGTCGCACTAACAAACAGCGGCGAGCAAAGCGACATCTTAACCTCGCCGGTGGCTGCGGTGGCTTATCAGCCGAGGATAACCAGCAATCTGTCCGCTTACGTCGGCGGCCGGGAGCAACTATTTTACTACAAACGACTGCACGATTTTGATTTTGGAAGCCTGGACGTCGATGTCGGTCTCGCCTACACCGTACCGCAATTCTATCGTTTGATTCTCAGAGCGGGATACGATTACAATCGGCTAACGAAAAGAAAGAGCTTTGACGATTTCTTTTCGAATCACATGCTGGTGACAAGCGCTGAGTTGCCGATTCGAATCAGTCGGGCCCAACAGCTTTCAATTGGAGTAAGCGCGAATGTAAGCGTGACTGCTACGCCGGACGGGCCGCGCCGGCATGACTTTGACGCCTACTTGTTGTACTCGGTTCAGTTAACCCGGGCACTGGTAGTGGCAGCCAGCGGCCGGGTATCGATGCATGAATATGTCCTGACCGATCGAGTAGACGTGACCGAGCTGGTGGCACTCAATGTTACTTACGCGGTTACCGAATTCCTGAGCGCAAACGCGTTAGCCAGCTTCGCGGCTAATCAGTCCAATCACAGCATCTTCGATTACCGGGTAGGGGATTTAGGCGGATCCGCTTCGGTGCTGATTCGGTTCTAAGCGGCGCGCAGGCGGCGCCAAGCCGGTTAGGGGATTCCCGCGCCTAGGCACGGATGCGAACGCCGAACCTCGGCCCTCGCGCCTCGAACACAGAGGGCAGATAACAGATAACAGATAACAGATAACAGATAGCGAGGGTTTGTGCGCGATTTCCGAGACCACCAGTTCGCCACTGTCTTCGAATGAAATAAATCCGGCGGTCGAACAGATGATCGATCGACGGCTAACAACAATCGTTTTCTCCAGTTAGGCGTTCTTCATTGGTCGATGCGCGCCATGGCTTGATGTGCGACGCGATAAGGAGCCGAAGGCGAAGGATGACGTTGAGATAGCGCAGGCGGAAGCCGGTTGAATGACTAACGACCTGACCTTCGGCAAATACGCAGCGCCAACAAGCCGACGCTCATGATCAGCATGGTCGCTGCTGTCGAGGGCTCGGGGATCTCGGAAATATCCGGGACGACTTCGCCATCGCTCAGAATCATGCCGGTGCCGAGAAAGGTCGTCCCGGCGTCGGAGTAAAACTGCATGGCTGCAAGCTGGTCGCTTCTCAGCCCGGTAATGTTGTTGCCGAAGAACAGCTGATCGGTGCCTCCGCCGGATGGGTCACCGGTCCAATCGTAAACCTTCAGCTGACCGCCCCACAGGAAAGCGTCGCTGTTCCTGAAGTGCAGAATGCTGGCGCCATTGCCGAGATCGAGAATGGAAGCGCCTGCGGGAAGCAAAAGACTGCCAAACATTTCGCTCAAGCCGGCGGTGTTGAGGATTCCGCCATTCATGACGAGGTTGGCGTTGTCATTGATCCGATCCCCCGCTCCGGCAAGTTGCAAGGTGGCGGTGTCGTTGATCGTGACCCCGCCGGTATTGCCGAGTGCGCCCGGTCCACCGGCAACGAGGACCCCGCCATTGACGGTAGTGGCGCCGGTAAAGGTGTTGGCGCCGGAAAGCGTCAGCATTCCCAAGTCAGTTTTGGTTAACGAGCCGGCGAAGCCGCCGCTCTGTCCGCCATTCATGATCGCGCCGGAGAAGACAGTGTTCAGGTTGTTGTTGCCGACGACAGACAGAGTGCGCGAACCGAGGAACACGTTGCCATCGCCTTCGAGCGAGCCGATCGAGACGCCGGCCGCGCTGCCACTGAGGTCGACGCTACCGTTACCGTACACTTTGACGGTGGCGGTGCCGCCGCTGGCCTGATCATAAAAGAAGATGGCGCCGCCGCCGCCGATGCCGCCGTTTGCAATCAGCGTTGCCCTGCCGCCGGACGAGTTATCGAAGAACTGGGTTACGCCCCCTTGGGCGCCGCTCACCGCTGCACCGTTGTTGATGATAGCGGCCAGCAAATCTAATCCACCTGAAGAAGTGTCATAAAATTGGGTCAGGCCGCCAGTTCCGCCGCTGAGAGCGCCGCCACTATTTGTAATTTGAACCTGACCAGCAACTGACTGGTCCCGGAATACCGTGGTTCCGCTGGTTGCGGTAACGGCGGTGGCAGCATTGTTCACAATCGCAGCCGCTCCGGCGCTGCTCATTTGGAGGAACTCGGTCAACCCACCATAGGCGCCAGTGACGGAGCCGCCGTAATTTGTTAGGCTGGCGTTCCCTGAACCGGAGCCCGACGTAAATGTCGTTTGCCCGCCGGAAGCGCCGCTGACCATGCCGGCCAGATTGGAAATGGTCGCCTGACTACCATTACTAT
>DATFCK010000080.1:0-5168 GCA_035253185.1 Chthoniobacterales bacterium
GGCCCACCAGAAAAGGCTTCAGCCAGCCGCAAATGTCCAGGGTGTAGCTCGGCGTGGCGAACTTATCGGCGACCGCGGAAACTTCTTCGTCCCGCCCTTTCTTCAGGATCGCATCGACAAAACTGGGCCGATCAGGCCCGAAAACCCAGGAAACCCGCGCGACGAGCGCGCGGTCATTCGCCTCCAACACTCTGCGCTCCCCTTCCCGCTTCGATTCTCCGTAAACGCTGATCGGCCGGGCTTCGTCTTTCTCGGAATAGGGCTGCCGTTTCTCGCCATCAAAAACATAATCGGTGCTGATGTGAATGAACCGCGCCTTCTTCCCGCGACAGATTTCGGCCAGCAGGCGGGGCGCTTCCGCATTGAGGGCGAATGCCTCCTCCTGGTGTTCCTCGCACCGATCGACGTTCGTCTGCGCCGCGGTATTGATTAGCGCGTCAAATTGCAGCGAACCCAGCGTTGAGCGCAACTGTTCCGGCGTCCCGAGATCGAGCTGCGCATGATTGAATCCCACCACGTCATAGTCCCGCCGGTACTCACGCGCGAGCGCCGCGCCGAGTCGGCCGCCCGCTCCGATAACGACAATTCGCCGGCCCGTTCCCATCCGACAGATTCAAAAGGAATGCCGCAGCGTCAAGGAGTCGGTTTCGCCGAGTCGCCCCCGCGAACCTTCTCAGGACTGCATTACGGCGCCCTGCCAGACGGGACCTCAGACCGCCGGAGTCATTAACGCACGTCGCTGCCCAAGACTTGCGCCTTCTTCAGTGGAGCGGCGGCGGAATCATAGCCGCCGGCCACGAGCACATGGGCGCCGTCGCTGGCTGCAGTGAAATTGCGCTGGCCGACCCCGAGAGGCAACCCGGCTCGCCATTCGCCGGTCGAAGGATTATAAATCTGGACTTCCGGTGATGGGTTAGGCGCGGTCCGCCCGCCGCCCAGAACCCACATTTCGCCGGCGACGCTAATCGCATGCGTCTCGCCCGTTGCTTTAGGTATATTGGCCATGGAGGCGATCGAATCTTTCACCGGATCGTAAACAAAGGAATTAGTCGTTTCCGTCAGATTGCAGGGGGCAAAGGTGGACCCGCCCGCCATGAAGATGAGATCGCCAATCGCGACGGTGGGAATGTAGGCCAGCGCTACCGGCAGGGTGGCGGATTTCTGGGTCCACTGTGAACCAACGGGATTCTCCGGCGCGAATTCGAAGATCCGATTGGTGACCTCGTTGCCCACGATGAAGCCACCCAGGAGATAAAGCTTGTTTTGGACGACGGCCGCGCCGCTCGGCAGCGTGTTGGGGGAGGGTTCATTCCAGGCATCGATTCCCGCCGTCTCAATGATGTCGGTCACCGGGTTGTAGCGGAAAACGCGATTCGTCGTGGTGGTGGCGCCGCCACCAGTCGTGCCACTCACACAATAAATATAGGGCGTATCCTTTACGGTCAGGACACCGCAAGACATGTTGCAAACCTGGTTGTCCGGCAAGGGCGCGGTCATGAATTTCCAGGAGTTGGTTTTCGGATTAAATTCGTAGGGCGTAGTCACCTCCGAACCAAAGGCGTCGCTGGTCCGGCCGCCCATGGCGTAGAACCGCCCGTTGGCAGGGAAATAAACGCCGGTGGCGCGAATGAGGTAGGTCGGCAGATCAGGTCCGTTCGACCAGGTGGCCGAGGGCTTTCCCTGCAGGAACGGGCAAGAGGCAAGCAACAGAGAAATGGACAGAAACCGAAGACGCGTGAAACGAAGTTGCGGATTTTTCATGGGTAATACTTTGATCGGTAGCTGACGACGAAGTGCGACGGAAGTTCCATGGCGACTGCGCGGCTAATTACGGCAAGATTACCGTGAAGGCGATTGCCCGGACAAGCGCATTCTCTCGGGATCGCGCTGCGGAATATGGTAAACCTCGACCAGCCCGAGCCCGGTGGAGCAATTAGTTGATCGCGTACATCTCCACCACGGCGATGCCAGTGGCGTTGTTTACGCCCCGGACGATGGCCGTGTAAGAAGCGCCATTGGCGGGCAGGATATGAATAAGGGCCGATTCAAAATCATTGGCGGGAGGTATGCCTGTCGCCGTGATTTCCGCCTCCTGGCCGCCCACCCGCCAATCATCATTCGCCCGGAGCAAGGCGCCCTGCGCATCTCGCAACTCCAGCGTCGGATTCTCCAATTTCCCGGTCACGGTCAAAGACGGGCCTATTGCCCGGACGAGCACCCGTTGCGCCGTGGACCCGAGAACAATGGTTCCTGCGATCAACACGTTGTCGCCCGTTTGCACAGAGCCGCGCGTCGAAATGTTCCCCAGCTTCGAATCGACCGTTCGATCCAGATCGTAGGCTTCGATCAGCCCGATGCCGGTGGTATTGTTAACGCCCCGGACGATAGCCGTGTAACCCGCATTGTTAGCCGGCAACGTTTCGACCAACGCCGATTCCAGGTCGTTCGCGGGAGGCACACCCGTCGCCGTGATCTCCGCCTCCTGGCCTCCCACCCGCCAATCATCGTTTCCGCGAACCAACGTTCCGGCAGCATTGCGAAGCTCCAGCGTCGGATTAGCCAGCACTCCGGCCACGGGCAGGGAAGGTCCAATGGCTCGCACGATGACCCGCTTCGGTTGCGTGCCGGTGACGATGAACCCGCCAATTAGGGCGTTGTCCCCGGTCTCGACCCGGAGCCGCGTCGAGATGTTTCCGAGAGCGGTGGGGAGCGCTGTCCCTCCGGTAATCGTAAAATTCACGTCGGTGATGTCGAAAAAAATGTTGTTCACGCCTTCCACTTTGATCCGCGCTTGATTGGTGGTCGCGTTCGGAACGGTGATTTGCTCGGTCCCGTCATTGGGGGTTGTCGCCAGAATCGTGGTGGGAAAGGTCTGGCCGCCATCGGTGGACAGCGAAATTTTGACGTTGGCCGCGTTGGCGTTTGAGCCATTCACATCCCAGGTCACAGTTTGCGCGGAGTTGGCCTGCCAGCTCACATTGGTGTTCGGCCCGGTAATCCGGAACGGTCCGGTGGCTCCGTCGACCGTAACGGTCATGCCCGCATCGGCGGCGCCGCCGGCCCCGGCATTGTTATCGCGCACCGTTACCCGAAAACTCATCGCCCGGCCGATCGAAGGCAGAATCTCGCCCGTGATGCAATTGCCCGCATTACAAACCGCCCCGGTTGGCGATGTGCCTGAATAGGTGGTCGGCGGCACATTCGCGTTATTCAAAATGTAGGGCAGGCTCGGAAAATTTCGCGTAGCGCCTGCGTTCGTCGGCTGGAGGATTCGGAAGATGGGGCGCGCCATCCCGTCTGCGTCCGAGTCTGGCGTGGTCGCAGTGCCGCTCGCCGGTCCGAGGTCGTTCTCTTCCCACGAATACGTTAGTTGATTCGCAGGGTCGTTCGCGTCGGTCGCCATGGCGGTCAAAAAAAACGGCGTGTTACGCGGGACCGTGAAATTTGCCAGCGCTCCCAGAACGGGCGGCGTGTTCCCGGGCGTCGTGAGGGTTCCGCAACTTCCTCCGCCGCCGTTGTCGTTTCGGTAATTGATGACTTGCGCCAGACTTTGGACGCTGAACAAGTCGAGCGAATTGCTGGCGAGGTCACGAGGGGTGCATTGGCCGACGTAGGACATTAGCGTCGCGCCGCTGGCCGGCTCATAGGCGTCGTTGGCCGATCGAGTCGTGCAAACACCGTCCCCGGAATTGTTGTACGAATGCTGCCCGCTGAACTGATGGCCGATCTCGTGCGCCACGAAATCAACCACAAACGGGTCCCCGGCCGGATTGGCGAGGCCCGAAAGACCCTCCGCTTTTTGCCCGGTGCAGACACAGGGTGTGGAAGCAATGCCACCATCCGAAGTAACGAAAAGATGTCCGATATCGTAATTGGCCGTCCCGATTATGGTATCGAGCTGGGTTTGGTTGACGCCCAGTTGGCCGGGGTCGCCGCTATTGTCGTACGGATCGCTGCCGGCGTCCGGAAAAAGAATGTTGGTGCCGGAAACGAGCGTAAAGCTGATGGCCGCCTCGCGCCGGTAAATGCCCACCAGCCGATTTACCGCAGTCGTCACCACGGCCAGGGCGTTAGCCTGTCCTCCGTGAAACGCGGTGTACTCACCGCTCCCGGCGATGGCCATCCGGTACGTTCGCAAATCCGAGCCATTCGTGAAATCGAGGCCCGATGACGGTTTGTAATCCTCCCGAATCAACGAGCTGTGCTCGTCCAATTGGCAGCGAAATCGGTTTGGCCTCGCGCCATAATCGTGTTTGTAATAGACGAGATAGTGTTCTCGATCATCCTCCTGAAAGGGATCGATATAGACCGTTCCAGCTGGGGCAAGGATGTAACCGTGAAAGCCTTTGGCGGGAATCCAATCGAAACGCGCCGTCGCGGCAGGCTCTTCGATCCCCTGCCCGCTGAACGTCTTCAGTCCTGGAAGTTCGGCGGCCACGTGCGGCGCCACCACCGGCGATTCCTCGATGCGGAAATGGACCACCCGGCCATCCGGCATCGGCACTTCCATGATCACACTATTTCGTCGCGCCGCGTCGGTAAATTCCAACGGCATTTCGGAGAGCAATTCGCCCAGTGCCGCAGTATCGAGGCGAAAGACGCGATACTTCTGCGGCGTGAGCAAACGGGTCCCCTTCGCCGGCACATTGGTCTGGTCGATTTCTATCCATAGACGGGAGCTTTTCTCCTCCTGCTTTCCGCCCTCCGCCCAGACCTCGGCTTTGGCCAAACCTACCAGGATCGCCACGCAGAAGAAGATGCGCCCGAAATTCAAAACGGATGAGGAAGTCTTCATATTTATTTGCCTGAAAAATTACACCCCACGGCCGAGGTTGCCGGTTGCCTTGGAAACGAATCCAACAAATTCACCCTGACGCCGACAAGCTTAAACTTGGCCGACGGGTTGTCGTTCTCGTGGAGAACACCCCACCACATCAAGTCCATCCCGCCCCACCCGCCGAAGGCCTGCGGCGTTCGTTGACTAGGGGATATGATAAACTTCTACCAGGCCGACACCGGTGGTGACGCCACCTCCTCGCACGATCGCGGTGTAGGCTCCCGGCGCCACCGTCTCCACCAGCGCCGCCTCCGCAGGATGATTCGGAGCCAGTCCCGCCGCTTCGATCAGCGCGCGCTGTGACGCATCGTCCTGCCAATCGTCGTTCGCG
>DATFCK010000081.1:0-2439 GCA_035253185.1 Chthoniobacterales bacterium
CACGTTTAACCCGAATCCGCCTTCGTGAACCGCTACCGCCAGCGCGCTTTCCTCGTCAGCTACGGTTAAGACCGGGCTGGCATGAGCCAGCGTTACCAGAAGTTTACTAGGGAAAAATGAATTCCCTGAACCGCTTTGCTGGGTGATTAATGAAATATCGGCATCGACCAGCAGCTCCTGATAATCGCGGCCGATTTTTAACGGTAACATCGAAACGTTGGTTAACCGCCGGTCGGTAACTGCTTTTTCCAATGCGGCGCGCTCGGCGCCGTCGCCACACAGCACAATCCGAATCTGCGGCTGCTCGCGCAGCAGAGTGGCGGCATCAAGCAAAATATCGAGTCCTTGTTTCACCCCAAGGTTGCCGGCGTAAATCGCCAGAAACTCGCCTGCTTTGAATCCATTTTTTGCCCGAAAATTGCCTTTGACCGGTAGTTCGCTTTCGTTAGGCACCTGGACGGTGTTCGGATGCAATATCAACTTTTGATCCGGCACTCCTTTGCGCCTGAACGCTTCTACAATCTCCTGGCTGATTCCGGACACCCGGGTGGCATGTCGATAGGCAAAGCGTTCCAGCCAGTAGAGGGCACGAGTGAACCAGCCTTGTTTCAGCATGCCTAGCCCCACCGCTGCATCCGGCTGGAGATCCTGAACGTGAAAGATAAATGGAGCGCGCTTGATCCCGGCCAAAAACCAGGCCGCGGTGCCCAGTAACAAGGGCGGCGAAACCACCACGTAGACGTCAGGCCGACGCAGGAACAATCCGCGCAATGTGGAAGTCAGGACAAACGTTCCCTCGTGAATGATTCGTTTCCAGGCCGATACCCGTGCCGGCACGTAGTGCCAGCAGCGGTGCACCGGTACGCCGTTGATCACATCGGTTCGATAGAACCGGCCGCGATCTTCGGGGCGTTTTCGCCAGGCTGGATAATACGAAAACGTGGTCAGCATTTCTACGTCATCTCCGCGTTTCTGAAGAAATTCGCATAGCGACACGTTATGCGGCGAGATCCCGGTGACTTCCGGAGCGTAATTGATGCTCCAAACGATAACCCGCATGAATCGTTAGGCGGACCTCATGCCGGGGGCATGCGGGAAATTAGCCGGTGGTGAAGCGAACGATCGTGAGTGAAACCACCGGATATTTTCAATCAAAACCCAGCGCCCCGACGCGGCCGCGGGAAACATACATCGTCTCTCCGCCGCCCCTGCCGGGGCGGGGGCCTTTTGGGATAAATTCCGGTGGTTCTCGCTTCGCTTCACCACCGGCTAATCTCCGGTGTCCCTCCGGGACACATGGTTACAGCTTTTTCTTAACATGCGCGCGGGAGCTCAATCGGTTATCAAACTGCGCTAACCGCCGGCCAGGGCGGCCGCGGCTTGATTACGCGGCAGGGATTACCAGCCGCGATCACGTTCTCCTCGATGTCATGGGTAACGACCGAACAGGCGCCAATCAACGCGCGCTTGCCAATAGTAACACCCGGCATAACGAATGTTCGCGCGCCCAGGAATACGTCTTCACCGATCGTGATTCGCGCGGTCATCAACGGTAACTCCGGCTTATCGAAATCGTGGGTGCCGGAACTGAGATAGGTTTCCTGGGCAACAATGGCGCGCGCGCCGATCTCGATTTCTCCGAGCGTGTTGGCGTTGGCGCGATCACCGAGCAGCGATTTGTCATGCATGGTGAGGTTCCATGGGATCGAAATTCGGGCGCGCTGATGAACGAACGGGGTGCCGTGAATTTTTGCTCCGAACAGGCGCAGCCAGAACAACCGCCATTGGTTCAGCGGCTTCGGCGTCCAGATGCAAAAAAGCGTCCAGGAAAACTCCCACAACAGCCGCATGATGCGGTTTTCCAGCGACCATGGTGATTCGTCGGCGCCCTGGCCTGGTTTAACGATTTGTTTTTCCTGCATGGGACCTGTTTCAGACTAACGATATGCAAATGCGAGCGGTCAAACTCGACAATCATCGTTTTCGGTGCAGGGGGAAGCAACAACTTTGCCATTGAGGGAAAGTCCTCGGCTGGCCGGACCTGAGTATTCACCACACCACACGGAGGCCCGAGCCGGAGAGGAAGTGGGGCTCGCTGTGTACACAATTTAAAAACAGGCTCCCGTGCCCTCCGTGATCTCGAGTCCCGCAGCCGCGGGACGGGCGGTCAATAATACTGGCTCAAGCAGGCCCAGGTTCTGCCGCTTGTCAGACCTGATTATTCACCACACAGAACACGGAGCACACGGACGCCCAGAGCCGCAGAGGAAGTGGGCCTTCGCCGTCTACGCATTTTTAAAAAAACAGGCTCCGTGCCCTCCGTGATCTCGAGTCCCGCGGCCGCGGGACGGGCGGTCAATGATACTCGATCAAGCAGGCCCAGATTCTGCCGCTTGTCAGACCTGATTATTAACCACAGAGAACACGGAGCACACGGAG
>DATFCK010000082.1:0-7838 GCA_035253185.1 Chthoniobacterales bacterium
TGGACTGCCGCGGACAAGCTTTTTCTCGATTTGCTCCGGCAATGCCATGAACGCGGAATTCGAGTCGTCATCGACGGTGTTTTCAATCACACCGGCCGCGACTTCTTTGCCTTTCAGGATATTCGCAAGAAGCAGGAGCGCTCATCGTACCGGAATTGGTTCGTGGTCGACGGATTCGATGACCCGGCCACAAAGCGAAATGAATTTAGCTACCGGGGCTGGTACAATATTAAGACGCTGCCAGTTTTTGCCGCTTCCGCCGATGGCAAAGACATGGCTTCCGGACCGAAGAAATACGTCTTCGACGCGACCCGGCGCTGGATGCAGCCAAACGGCAAGCGCGCCAATGGCGTTGATGGCTGGCGACTCGACGTGGCCGAACAGCGGCCATTCAAGTTCTGGGCGGATTGGAATACATTGGTGCGAAAATTAAACCCGGACGCCTACACGGTCGCGGAGATTTGGCCGAGCGCGGTGGAGCTCATTCGCGAAGGCGGATTTTCTGCGGCAATGAATTATCACGGATTCGCCATCCCGGTAAAAGGCGCCTTCATCGACAACAACGTTCCGCCATCGCGATTCGGGCAGTTGCTGGACAGTCGTCGCAAAGAGCTCGGCCAGGCGGCCGCGGCAATGCAAAATCTGGTGGATTCCCATGATACCGATCGGCTGGCGTCGATGGTCGTAAACGGCGAGGGGACGGTGTACCCGAATCCGGACGAAATCGTCTACAACCGAAATAATGATTTGAGGTACTCGTCGACCTACAAAATCCGGAAGCCTAACGAACGAGAGCGTGACATCCAACGATTGATTGTGCTGCTGCAAATGAGCTACGTCGGCGCTCCCATGATCTATTATGGTGATGAAGCCGGAATGTGGGGCGCATTCGATCCCGACGATCGAATGCCGATGGTCTGGGCCGGCCAGAAATACGATGCGCAAAAGACTGATCCTCGAGGGCAGGAACGCGAACCGGACGACGTTGAATTCGATCGAGACATATTTAATTTCTACAAACGAACCATCGCTCTACGACGCCAACATGACGCGTTGAACCACGGCGATTTCAATGTGGTGGTAACCGATGACGAACAGCGGGTGCTGATTGCCAGCCGCCGGTCGCCGAAGGAAACACTCGTCATCGCGTTCAACCGCGGCGATGAAGACGCGCAGCTTGCGACGGATCTTCCGGTCAAACAACTGGTCCCGATTTATGTCACGCGCGGCGAACTCGAGGATGTCACGGTCGTGCAAACCGAGGCAGGTCCGGAACTCACCTTGCCCGCGTTAACTGGCGTGGTATTCGCCACCGAGTGAGAACGCGTCTTTGCCGGGAAGCGCAGGCTGCCAGCCTGCAATCGCCGGCAGCTTGCCGGCGAGAATCGTGCTCGGCAGGCTGCCGAGCACTACAGGCAAGCTGCCTGTGCTCCCCGATCCGGATTTGCGGCGAAATGCCGCGACCAGCACGCTGCAAATGTGCATTCCCCGGAATGTTGGCCGGCTTAGTTGCGCTAATATTTCTTTTCGGTATCGGCGGTTGCGATCGCGCGCCCGACACTCGCACTCACGTCCTCATCTGGCACCAAAAAATCGCCGGCGAACGCGATTTGTTTCACGAACAGGTAGCACGCTTCAATGCGAGTCATTCGGACGTCGTCATCGACACGCTCTACAAGGAAAATGAGGAACTCAGAAACCTGTTTGTCATCGCGGCCGTAGCGGGCCAGGGCCCGGACATTATTTATGGACCGGCCGATAACGTCGGAGTCTTTGTCACGACTGAGACGGTATTGGGGTTGGACAAGGTTTTCGCAGCCGAGTCCTTCGGCCGATTTATTCCGCAGGGGGTGGTCGGCTGGCGCGGCAAACCATGGTTGTTAGCCGATCAACTTGGGAATCATCTTACTCTGGTCTACAACACCGCGCTGGTCCCGAAGCCGCCTGGCACTCTCGCAGAATTGATCGCGCTCGGACAACAGCTCACCAAAGATGCAAATGGCGATGGGAAACCGGAGCAGTACGGACTTACCTGGAATTATCGCGAGCCCTTCTTTTTCATCCCATTCTTAACCGCTTTTGGGGGCTGGGTCATGGATGAAGCCGGCCGCCCGACCCTGAACACCCCCCAAACCGTGCAGGCGATTCAGTTTGTTCTCGATCTGCGCGACAAATACAAAATCATTCCCAAGGAAGGCGATTACGAGATCGCTGACATGTTGTTTAAAGAAGGTCGCACGGCGATGATTATCAACGGCCCGTGGTCATGGGCTGGTTATCGCGTGCCGACGGGCAACATGGTTTCGCCGCTCCCCCTTAACACCCAAACCGGCCTCTGGTGCGAGCCGATGGTTTCAGCGAAAGGCTATTCGGTGAATGCCAATGTTCCGGCCGAAAAAATTCCGGTGGTGCGCGAAGTGATCAACTATTTAACCAGCGCCGCGGTGCAGGAAGAAATGTCGATTAAATTATCGACGACTCCGGTCGATCGGCAGGTGCTTGATTCGCCGGCAGTGCAGGCAAATCCGGCCCTGTCGGCATCGATGAAACAAATCGATCACGGACGGCCGATGCCGATTATGCCCCAAATGCGCGCGATCTGGGAGGGAATGCGCGGGCCGTACCAGTTAGTCATGAACGGTGCAATCACCGCGGAGGAAGCTGCCCGTCGAATGCAGCGCGAAGCCGAAAAGAATATTGAAGATAGTAGTCTTTAACTAACATCGTTGAATCGTTAAACGGTTGAATCGTTGAACCGATACTCTCAAACGGCGAAGCCGCTCTTATCCGTATTTAACGATGGAACGCTTTTAACGATTTAATGTTTCCCAGCTGTGGCTAAGTCATTTCTTAACGACAAAACAAAGCTGCGCATCTTCATCGGCGCTCTGCTGCTGCCGGGGCTGCTCGTTATTCTCGGCGTCATCGCATTCCCGCTGATCTTCAACTTCCTGCTCGCATTCTCGAATGCAAACATCTATCACATCCGCGACTGGCGGCTGATCGGCTTCGATCAATTCATCTCTGTTTTTCGCCAACAGCTCTTTTGGTCGATCCTGTTGAAAACAGTGATCTGGACGCTGGTGAATATTGTTTTCCACGTCGTCATCGGGGTGTTTCTCGCGGTGGTGTTGCACCAAAAGTTTATCCGCGGGAAGCCAATCTGGCGGGTAGCCCTGATTCTGCCCTGGGCTTTACCGCAGTACATCACGGCGCTGACCTGGCGGGGGATGTTTAATTACGAATATGGTGCGGTGAATCTGTTGATCACAAAATATCTGCACCTACCACCAGTTCAGTGGCTAACGTCGCCCTTCGAAGCATTCCTCGCCGTGATCATCACCAACATCTGGCTTGGATTTCCATTCATGATGGTGATTGCGCTGGGAGGCTTACAATCAATCCCGGACGATTTGTACGAGGCGGCCGATGTGGATGGCGCGTCGAAATGGTTTCAGTTCCGGCACATCACGGCGCCGCTGTTGCGGCCGGTCATGATTCCGGCGATCACGCTCGGGGTGATTTGGACGTTCAATAACATCAACGTGGTGTGGCTGGTCTCTAACATGGGCGAACCCGCCGATTCTACCCACATTCTGGTGTCCTACGTTTATAAGGCTGCTTTTAACATGTATCGCTTCGGGTGGGCGGCCGCATTATCTGTCGTCATCTTCGCGATCCTGTTCACATTCTCGCAGATTTTCCTGAGAAGAACCCGCGCGGCTGAGGCGATTTATTAACGGCGTCCAAGCCGGAGTCTGGGGAGCGCACGCTTGTAGCGTGTTGGTCGCACGCATTCTGCGGCGACGAACTTTTCAAGATTGTTTCGGCAGAATGCCGAAACCAGCACGCGTAGACGCGTGCGCTCCCCGGGCTTATTCGCGATCCAGCTTCACCTCAAGATAACACGCACTCAGCGGTGGCATTTCGGTAATAGGGATTCCACTGTCTTTCAAGTAACCGGCATTCAGTGTTGCATCGACCAGGGGAGCCGTATTCAAACGATCCTTGATGGTCATCTGCCTCTCTCGCTTTGGCGTGTCGATCCCGGCGGTTGACAGAATATTTTCCGGTAGCCGGATTTGAATGTCCTTCAGCGCAGTTGTGGGATTCAGATTAGCAACCACAACGAACCGTTGGCCGGTGGTCGGATCGTATCGCAGAAAACTATAGAGCCAGTGGCCGCTGGCGGACTCGTTTGGCAGGCGGCCATAGCCGGGATTGTCTCCGTTAGCACCGTTCAAAGGCAAAAAGATGCCGTTTCGAAATGCCGGTTCGGCCTGCAACTTTACCAGCCGGCTATAAAATGCGCGAAGCTCGTTCTGGTCTGCCGAAAGTTTTTCTCCATCATATTTGCGGCCGTTTACCCACTTCACGAATTCCGGCATCGACCAGTAATCGAAAATGGAGGTGCGGGAATCTTCACCACCAAAGCCTTCCACGTCTGCTCCCGGTTCACCGACCTCCTGACCGTTGTAGAGCATCACTGGTCCGCGCGAAAGACCATATAGGATTGCCGAAACCGGAACTCCAACTTTCATTCCATGGGCGCCCCATTGTGACTTCGCCGAAAGCCGCACTTCGTCGTGGTTCTCGGCATAACGAAGTGAGTTTTCGAAGATAAATGCATCAGGCTGTCCCTGGTCAATGTCGTTAGCCCAGGCCGGACCTTCGTAAATCTTTTTGATGGTACGATAGGTCGGATCGTCGTAGACCGCATTGAATCCGGCATCAAGCAGGTCGAACATCACGTTCGATTTGCCACCGTGGAGTTTTGAGATCACCGGATCCACCCCTGGAACTTTTGCCGGATCGTTATCGTAAGCTTCGCCGATGAACACCACGTCCCGGTGGCGAGACCTGGCGCGGGCGATAGCCCAGTTCCAGAATTCCGGCGGCACCATGTGGGACATGTCGCAGCGAAATCCATCCACCCCCTGGGCCTGCCAGTAAGCCAGGACGGCATCCATTTTCAGCCAGGTATCAGGTACCGCATGGTTGGGCGTGTTGGCGTTAGGGTAGTCTCGGACGCTCTTATCCGACTTGGTGAAATCGAATCCGTAATTCAGCTTTACCGTTTCGTACCAGTCGTTGATATCCGGCGTCCAACTCGCCTTATTATTGCCGGTGACTTTGCCATGATCTTTCTCACCCTCGAACAGTCCGTCGCACACGGAAGGACCGGGCCGGCCCGGTGACGGAGTCCCACCGAGTGTGGCTATGGTCTTGCAGGTGGGACTAACGGCATTGCCATCCTTGTAGGTTGGCAATTTCAATGGCGGACCATCCGAACCCGCAGTCAGATAAAAGAAATTATTTTTAGGCGAGAAGAATACCGATTTGTCATCGCCTTTTCCGCCATTTCCTTTGGTGCCGAAGTTTAAATCCGGTTTCACATCCGAATTGTAGCTTCGAGCGACGTGGTTAGGCACGAAATCGATCAGCGCTTTCATTCCATGGGAATGAACACGGGTCAGCAGCTGCTTAAACTCATCGATTCGTTTCTTCGGGTCGGAGGCATAATCCGGACAAACATCGAAGTAGTCCTTGATGGCATAGGGACTGCCGGCCAGGCCTTTCAACAGATCGGGGTCATCCGCCGGTTGTCCAACACTGGAGTAGTCGGTGGCGGTTGCCTGCTGCAAAACGCCGGTCAGCCAGATATGGGTGAAACCGGATTCATTCAGCGATTTCAGCGCGACGTCATTGATGTCGTTGAATTTGCCGACGCCATTTTCGCCGAGTGTGCCATTCTGTTTGCGGGTCTCGTTTGTGTTTCCAAACAACCTGACGAACAACTGGTACACGCGCAGCTTGGTTTCGCCGTGACGAGAACGGACCGCGGCCATATTGTCACCGCGCTCACTGAGATTGATTTCGAGATAGGTAGGGATGTATTTATCGCCGTTGCCCGCTGATACGGATCGGTCGCTGCAGCCAAAAAAGCGTCCCCAGGAGTCGGCGGCGAATTCCTTGGCGTAGATGGCCAGATCCAGGAATTTTGCCTGGCCAAGATCGGCGATCGGAATGCGAAAAGTAGATCGCATCGAATCGATCTGGGCCGAAACACCGGTTTGAACCGGGCGGCGTTCATCCCATTTCCAATTCTGCCAGTTTCGTCGAAAAGCGGTGCAGTTAGTCCCGCTGATTTCGAATGCAAACAGTCGATCCGCCTTAAACGGCAGGAAAACCGTCGATCCTTCCATTTTCTGTGTGAACGGAAGGACGGCCGAGCCGATGTCCTGGTGTGATCCGATCGCCACGAACACGGTGCGGTCGGCCCCAGAGCCCGGCGTCTGATGCTCGATAATTAAGTCCGTGTCGGAACGCGAGATGACGACGGTTACGCCATCGGAGCCGGAAATGGTCTGTTTAGCCAAAGAAGTAATCGTCGTTAGGCAAGCGACGAAGATCGTCACTCGCACTAGGTTTATCAGGAAGCGCCGAATCGCGCACGGAGGAGTTCTCACTCAGATGGCAGGCGTTTCCGGCGGTGTGGCCGTGGGCAGCATGCCTTCTTCTTTGGCGACATCTTCCAATCCGCGAGCCGAGACCACCGGGACAGTCAGGGTGATCAGGGCCGCGAGCAGCATAAAGGCGCCGCCGGCCATCGTCGCGTAGATAAGATTGCCGCCGAGAAAGTTTTTCACCAATGGCCCAAAGGTCAGCGCAGCCAGAATCTCAGGAAGAACGATGAAAAAATTGAAGATTCCCATGTAGACACCGATTCGCTGTGTCGGCAGTGCGCCGGCCAGCATCGCATAAGGCATGGAAAGGATAGAAGCCCAGGCAATTCCGCCCAGACCGAGAGCGAAAAGCAGCAGGTGCTTCTGGGCTTCACCATGAATGAAGCCGACGCCCAGCAATCCTAATGCGCCTAACGTTAAGCAAAAGAAATGAACTCGCCGGCGGTCGCGACGTTGCGCAAACCACATGAGCATGAAAGCGGCAAAGAAGGTGACCGCGTCCTTCACCGCGTAGCAAACGCCTGCCCATTCGGCGCCGGCTTTGAACAGCGGCGAATCGGTGTCGGTAGCGCCGAAGATCGCGGGCACCGCATTCGAAAAATGAAGCCACATGCAAAACAGGCCCATCCAGGTAAAAAATTGCACGACTGCCAGCCGGCGCATTACTGCCGGCATGTTTCGTAAGGCATCAGGAATTTCATGCAGGAGATGTGAGAAACCTCCTCGCTGTGATTTCTTGCGCCGGAATTCGGCAAGATCGTCCGGTGGATATTCAGGCGAACTTAATATCGTCCAAAGCACCGCACCGAAAAAAGCCGCGGCTCCGACGTAGAACGAGATTTTTACGTTAACCGGGATTGATTCGGTTGCGCTCGTCTCGGCCGAGACTCCAAACCAATGGCGCAGGATCCAGGGAAGCATACCAGCAATGACCGCCCCGATTCCGATGAACAGACTCTGCATGGTGAAACCAGTGGTCCGTTGCTCCTCCGGAAGCTTATCAGCGACGAATGCGCGAAACGGTTCCATCGATATGTTGATGGACGCATCCAGAATCCAGAGGAGTCCCGCAGCCATCCACAGGGTGCTGCTGTTTGGCATCAGTATGAGTGCGAACGAGCTCAGAATGGCGCCGACGAGGAAGTAGGGGCGACGGCGGCCGAGTGGTCCCCAGGTTCGGTCGCTCATTGCGCCAATAATGGGTTGAACAATGAAGCCGGTAAGGGGCGCCGCCAGCCAGAGCATGGGAATTTGGTCATCACGAGCCCCCAAATATTTGTAAATCGGGCTCATGTTAGCCATCTGAAGTCCCCATCCGAACTGGATGCCGAGAAATCCGAAACTCATGTTCCAGATCTGCCAAAACTTCAG
>DATFCK010000083.1:0-2176 GCA_035253185.1 Chthoniobacterales bacterium
GCAAACTGCGTGACCGTCTCGGCCGGATTCGACCGCCGGCCAATCTGGACAATCTTCGGCAACTGCTGAAACTGGTGCGTCAGCTCCTCGATTTCGCGCGAAAGCGTGGCCGAGAACATCAGCGTCTGTCGTTTTTGCGGCAGCGCCTTAACAATTCGCCGGATCGGCGGAAGAAAACCCATGTCCAACATCCGGTCGGCCTCGTCGAGCACGAGAATCTCGATCCCGGAAAGGTTAGCCACTCGTTGGTCCATCAGATCGATGAGACGCCCCGGCGTGGCCACGATCAGGTCGACCCCGGAACGCAACGCCTCGATCTGCGGACGCTCGCTCACCCCGCCGAACACCATCGCCATCCGCAGTGGAACGTGTTTTCCGTAGGCGCGCACATTCTCTTCGATCTGCACCACGAGTTCGCGAGTCGGTGCGATCACCAGCGCGCGCGGGTCCGAGCTGGACTGGCCTTTGTGGGGTGCGTTGTTAGCGTGCGGCCGCCTCTGTTTGCATTCCGCGAGCTTCATCAAGATCGGCAGAACGAATGCCGCCGTCTTGCCGGTGCCAGTCTGCGCGATGCCGATCACATCGTGTCCAGCCAGAATGAGCGGTATGGCCGCGACCTGAATCGGAGTCGGCTCGGTGTAACCGGCGTCGCGGACGGCCTGCAACATTTGTGGGGAAAGATTAAGTGCGCGGAATGGCATGAGAGAGCACTCTCGCCCGTTAACGGTTTAAAGCATCTATTATATAAGGAGGCAGCCGAAACGCGGCTGCGAACGCCCGGCCCCAAACTCACATAATCCAGTGAATCCGATTGACTTACGCCGGTTGCGGGCTATGAGGGTTCAACGCAAGAAGCGAGCATCCGGTCCTCCAAACCGGTTCGGCGACAATACCTAACAAGACCGTTGTCGTAGCGGTTTGAATATTGAGCGTGGTCGACTCAAGCACTCGGGGGTTTTCCCCGGAAGGAGTTAGAAATGAAAAAATTAACATTAGTATTAATCGCGTCAGTCTGTTCCCTGGCTTTCACCATGAACGCGTCGGCTCAGCAAGCCGACAAGGCAATCGCCGATGCCGTCATCGCCATGACGAAGGCGCAATGGGCGGCTGGAATGAAAGATCCCACCAATGTAACCGAACAGTCGAAAGACATGTCGGACGACTACACCGAGTTTAACGGCGACTTCGCCACCCGCATCGACGGAAAGGCGATGAACTCGCGGCTGGCCGAAGGGGTCGCAAAAGACTCGAGCAAGGGCACCGCAGCGGAAATGCTTAACGAGAAGGTCCAGGTGTATAACGGCGATGTCGCCATCCTGACCTATAACTACGCCGGAACGACCATCGACAAGGATGGAAAGACAACGCCGAGCCGAGCGAAATCGACCCGGGTGTTCGTGAAGAAGGGCGACAAGTGGAGTTTGGTCCACGCCAACTTCGGTGCCGATCCAGCGCCAAAACAATAAGATCTAAAACCTGAAAACGGGGCCGCCGATGAACACTCTGCGTTCGTGGCGGCTCCGTTTCTTGTACCGCCGAACGTCTGATATAAGTGCCTAACGAGAGCGACATTGAACCAACACCAGACATGACACAGGCGGGAAATTCACCGACGCCCCGGGTTAGCCGCCCGACCGTGCTCGGTCATCCCAAAGGTCTGGTTTCGCGTGCTGCTCCAACTAAACTGAATGCTACCCTGATGGGACTCGTTTTCATGAGTCTCTTCATCTCAAACAACCTGATAGGGTGGATCGGCGGCTTCTACGAAAAGATGACTCCCGGCGCCTTTTGGGCTATGCACGCCGCGATCGGCGCGGGCGGCGGCCTTCTTGTGGCGATATTCGGAGGTCGGCTAAGTCGGATCCTCCACCCGGCAGCGTAGTTAGCCGTTCAGCTCACGCCATAAGTTAACTGTTGAGTTAACACGTGACTCCGATTTTTATCCGCCACCGAAAACTTTTAGTTAGGCACTAGCGCGATGACACCGACCCCTTCGGGCGGTAGCTCGACAACTACTTCCTGCCTTCTGCCTTCCCTAACCCGTCGCGCCAGGCCATCACTTCCAGTTCCCCCCGGACCGCGTCCTCGATCGGAATCACCGGGCGCGCCTCAAATTCAAAAGCCGGCAACATCGAACAGAACTTGTGAATCTCCAACGGATCGTCGCAATCCAACA
>DATFCK010000084.1:0-3612 GCA_035253185.1 Chthoniobacterales bacterium
GTCTTTTCCGCGGCAGACAGACCGGAATAGAAAACGCGAGTGGTGAAGCCTCCCATGAGCTTGCCATCTTTTACGAACATCCAATCACTCACATCGTCCGGAGCGATCGTAACCCGCGCGCCCAGTTTAACATTGTGAACATCCAGCGGCGCATTATCGACCCGACCATGGAACACCTTGCCGTCCCAGGTAATATCGCGGATCCAGACGTGCTCCACGTTATCGCCGTCCACGCAGCATTTCTTCACCTTGAAGTCGGTGGAGTCCGGCTTGTCTGCTTTCAGGGCAGCCAGAAAAAATCCTAACGACTCTCTGGCTTTCGTGACCGCTTTATCCATCGCCTTGTCATCGTCGGATATGGTCTTACACCAGGCGGTTTCGCGCTTTTTTTCCGGCGTCCCGCTTTGGTCCGCCGATTTTGCCGGAGCAGCCATGACTAACGAGACGCCCACGAAAAATATGGGTATGACAACTTTCATAGATCTTTTGGTCGGTTGATACGTCGGGTTGTTTCCTGCTCGATCTCCAAAAAAGGATCGTTTTCCAATGCGAAGTCGGATGCAGCATTGATTATGACCAGTCTTTGAAACCGGCCGGGCGAGGCTTCCGTATTGTCTCAAGGCCCCGCGACCTGCGATTATCAGCCGCGCATCGGGCCAACCATGCTCGAATTTTACTGCATGGATACCGATTCACAGATTCCAATTGGCGACCTCTCCGGAAATGACACTGACCTGAGCGTGCCGACCCGGTCGATGGTGGAACAACGCGCACGTGAGATAGCACGGCTTGCTGAGCGAGATCCCGATAAGTTTAGCGAGGAGGATTGGGAGCAGGCCCGCGCCGAACTGACCGGCAGGCAAGCCAGTGCGAAACACGATCCCGGCGAGATCGCAGCTTCCCTGAGCGAACGGGATTCAATTCCCGGGCAGACCGGCAGTCGGGCACCGCGCTTGTCGCCCAAAGATGAAGCGCTGCTGGACGAGCAGCTGGCCAACCGTGGCGTCGAAGAGGCGGCGCACGATCAAGCGGTGGAAGCTGCTAAAAGCAATCAGAAACAAGAGGGTTAACAGGCGATAAGCAGTCCGGGTAAAGTCGCCTCGAATTACCGGCGGCAAGCGCTCCTGATCGACGGCGTTTGGTGTACCGATAAGATTGAATCGCCAATCGTGTCGACACCGCGCATTGTGTAAAACGCGCTTTACTCTTCCTCGATGACTTCTGGCCGCCTAACGAAGCTCACCCCGCCGGTCGATCCTGCGCGCGATCATTCCCTGGGAGAAGCGAGCGCGGAAATGACGCTGGTGGAGTACGGGAGTTACGCCTGCGCGTCGTGTCATGCGGTGCACGAATTGGTAGCGGATCTGCGGGATCGATTCGGCGAACGAATGCGTTATGTCTTCCGCCATCGTCCGCGCCGGAACAATGAGACCGCGTGGCGCGCGGCGGAGCTGGCAGAATACGCCGCGGAAACCACCGGCGATTTCTGGCAGGTGCACGATGCCCTGATCAAACGTGGGCCGGCACTTGGGGCCGATGATCTTGAGGGAATCGCTGCCGAGTTCGATCTGCCCAGGCCTAACCAGCAGGCGGATGGGGCAACCGAAGCCGCGCACGCCAAGGTCAAAGCAGATGTGAGCAGCGCAAAACGCAGCGGCGTGCTCGCCACCCCGACTTTTTTCGTCAACGGCCGGCGATACCACGGTCCTTGGGACGAGAATAGTTTGGCGGAGGCGATGCTTGGCACGCTCGGGCATCGATTCCACACCGCAGCGTTGGATTTTGTCCGGTGGGGGGCATCGGCCGGATTCCTCCTTCTATTCATGTCAATCCTGGCGGTGGTGGGCGCGAACGCGCCAATCGGGCCGGCATTCGAAGCATTCTGGCAAGCCCCGTTCGGGTTACACCTCGGCGGTGGCGAGTTTGTTTTGTCGCTGTTGGATTGGGTTAACCACGGCTTGCTCAGCATCTTTTTCCTGGTGGTTGGTTTGGAAATTAAGCGCGAATTCACGGTGGGCCATCTCGCGACTTTTCGCTCCGGCGCGCTGCCGGTCGCAGGCGCTATTGGCGGAATGATTTTGCCGATTGGTATTTATTTGCTCATCGCGCCCTCGGGACCGTTGTCCCTGGGGTGGGGAGTCCCCATTGCCACCGACACCGCCTTTGCGGTTGCTCTGATCGTTTTACTCGGGGAGCGAGTGGCGGTGGAACTGCGCGTTTTTTTAACGGCGGCGGTTATTATCGACGATCTCGCGGCCATCGCGATAATCGCTATTTTCTACACTGAGAGCATCAGCCTGAATTACCTGATCCTCGCGGGTGGCCTAACGATACTGCTGGTGGTGCTGAATCGCGGAGGCATCTACTCGCCCTTGCCCTATGCAATAGCGGGGGTGTTGCTCTGGTTCTTCCTTCACGAATCCGGCGTGCACGCCACCCTTGCCGGTGTGATCCTTGCGCTGGTCACGCCCACACTGCCGCCGGCGAATATGCGCGCGCTCATGGCGCAGGCGGATGCAATTCTTGAAGTGGAAGCCAGACTGGCCAAGCAGCATGTCCTGCGACACGGCCTTTCCGAGCCGGCGTTGCGCGCCCTTGACTCGATTCATCGCCGGATTGAATCGCCCACCGACAAACTGCTGCGATCGATGGAGCCGTGGTCGAGCTACGCTGTTCTGCCGATATTTGCTCTGGCCAATGCCGGAGTCTTTCTCTCGTTAGGCGTGTTTAAGACGCACTCCACCCTGATGCTCGCCATCATACTGGGCCTCATCGCCGGTAAGCCGTTGGGCATTTTTCTCGGTTCATGGCTGGCGGTCCGTTTCCGCATCGCGGTAAAACCGCGCGAATATTCGTGGCGCCAGCTTCTCGGTGCCGGTGCTTTCGGCGGCATCGGCTTTACCATGTCGCTTTTCATAGCACGGGAGGCGTTTCCGAACGCGCCCGATTTCGCGGCGTCGAAGATCGCGATTTTTATTGCTTCGATCCTTGCCGGCGTGATCGGCACCGCCATTCTCTGGCCGAAAATGAAAAAGCCTCCGGCTGAGCAAGAAGGGAACGTTTGAGTGGAATGCCGAAACCCAGGACGATAGCAGTAATCGGCGGTGGTTCGGCCGGATTCACCGGCGCGCGCACCGCCTGTCAGCTGGGGGCGAATGTCCTCTTTTTTGTCGGCGACAAAGGCGATCACTCGTCGCTCTGCATAGACGCCGGATGCATGCCTTCGAAGGCGCTGTTCGAACCAATCGATGCCATGCATCACGCGAAGCGTCATGGCTGGTTGCGAGTGGAGCCGCTCCATCCCGATCAATATCTCGGACAGATCGTTCGCTGGAAAGATGAGCAAATTGCTGAATTCCGTGATTATCGGAGCGAGGAAATTCGCAATCTTGCCGGCGACAATTTTCAGATTATCAACGCAAAAGCTTCCTTCCTGAACGATCACGAAATTGTGAGCGACGGGCGCCGCTATCAATTTGATGCCGCAATTATTGCCAGCGGGTCGACCACGACTGTTCCTAAAATTTCCGGGCTCGATCTCTCGTGGGATGGTATTTGGACGAGCGACGAAATCCTGCACAATACCCGGATTCCGAAGTCGCTCGCAGTCAT
>DATFCK010000085.1:0-3305 GCA_035253185.1 Chthoniobacterales bacterium
ATCGCCTGCCTCGCTCGCCCCTCCGCCGATACGGTTCCGCGTCACAGTTCCTTTTCCGGCTGACAGAGCCAGCGTGGCAGCGGCTTTGCCAACGAGGGGTAACGAGCCGTCTCGCAGCAGGCGAATATCCTCATCGGCGAATTCAGTAAACGCCTTGTCTGCGTCGCCCAATCGCAGCGCCTGTCCGAAGCGGCCCTCCGGCTCAGCTATCGGATCGTTAGGCGAGTTGCTGCTCGGCGGACAAAGTTGAAGCGGCGGTTTTGATCCCGTCGGTTCGCCATGCGCGATTCCGAGATCGACCGCCACTTTCCACGATTGATCCGGCTGCTTCTTCCAAATCGATGAAAACTCCCCGTAAGCGACCGGCTTTTCATCCGTCTTTGATTTCTTGATGTGCCAGGGCCCGGTGGTTACGCCGAGGTCGCCAGATCTCGAAATCGCGGCAAACACCGGTTCCCAGTGCAAGGCCGGACCCTGGGCCGGATGATCTTTATACACCGCTTTGCCATTTTTCGGACCGGGATCAAACACCACTGAGTCGTCGGCCAGAAATTCCAGGAATGAACTGCGGATGCCCCGTTCCCAACCAGCCGCGGCGAATCGTTTTTCAGCCTCCGCTACCACTGCTGGATCGGGCAGTGCCCCGGCGGCCAGCACTGCGGCAATCAAGCCCACCAGGGATGTGATCATTAGCAAGAGGGAAACCTTAGACAAAATACGCATTTGGCGGCGTCTTGAAGATGAAAGACCGTGAAAAGGTCATGGAGAATGTCGCCACCCATGAAAACTGGAAAGTTTGTTTTTCGGAGTTCGGACCCGGGCTGGTCCTTTTTGCCCGGCAATGGGTGCAATCGATTGCTGATGCTGAAGACATTGTGCAGGAAGCATTTGTGCGTTTCTGGCGCCGTAACCACGACATCACTAACCGGGCATTACTTTATGCCACAGTCCGATCAATTGCACTTGATCGAATTCGCGGTGACAGCCGTCGAGCCCGCCGCGAAGCAGCGGCTGTTTCGGAAAGCGAACAAGCAGTCGAACCTGAATTTCAGCTCGAAAATGAATCCCAGCAGGCCCTGGTCAAAGCTCTCGACCGCCTGCCTAACGATCAACGGGAGGTGCTGGTGATGAAAATTTGGAATGAACTGACCTTTGCCGAAATCGGCGCCGCCCTGGGAGTTTCTCAGAACACGGCCGCGTCGCGTTACCGTTATGCGCTGGCCACGCTGCGAAAGACGTTACCACCCCAATGAACGATTTTTCAGATCTCGAATCTCAACTTAAGTCGTTACGGCCAGCGCCCCTCCGGCCTGACTTCATCTCGCAAGTTGAACGGGCGATGAACGAACCGGCGGCCAGGGAAGAAGCGCCGGCGGGCGACAAGATCGTGCGTCCATGGCAGTTCCGTCGCCATTGGGCGATCGGGCTCGGTCTGGCGGCTGCCGCCGCCTTGCTCCTTCTGGTGCGCCCGGATTTTCAACCGCCACGGACCGAAACCAGAGTGGTAACGGCACCGGCTGAACCGGCGAACGCCCACTCGCCTTCAGTGCCTCAGCCGTTGCCTAACGCCTTTATTCCGGCGGGTTCAACCGAAGTGGTATATCAAAAGAAGGACGAAGGTTTGATATACGCCAATAACAGTGAACAGCCGGTCCGCCGGATGCGTTCGGTCACCCAGGAAACTTTGCAATGGAAGAACCCCGCCACCGGTGCATCGCTTCGAGTTTCCTATCCGAGTGAGCACGTGCAGTTGATTCCGGTGTCCGGCCAATGACCTAACGATTTTAGAAATTTTTAAAGACCAAACCTTAACCAAACAAAAAACATGAAAGTAAAATCGATCGCAGAAATCAGCGTCGCCCTATTGCTGCCGGCAGTAGTCGCGCTAGCCCAACCGCAACCGGCTCCTCCGGCACCGCCTGCTCCGCCCGCTCCTCCTGCGCCGGTCGGGCATGGCCCCCACGGTGATAAACGGCCCAAAGAGCCGATTATTTTCCTCGGGGTCGAGAGTTCCAATGTCCCCAGTGTTCTGTGCGAGCAAATGGGATTGCCCAAAGGAATCGGGTTGGTGGTGGACTACGTGGTTCCCAACAGCCCGGCCGCGGCGGCAGGTGTCCAGAAGAATGACATTCTCAAGATGTTGAACGACCAGATCCTTCTCGAGCCTAACCAGCTCCGAAAATTGCTGCAAACGTTTCCGGATGGAACAACCGCCACCCTGACTATTCTGCGCAAAGGCCAGGAGCAAAAGTTGACCGTCAAACTGACCAAGAAGGAAGTTCCGAAACGCAACGCCCTGATGGATCATGACGGCGACGGTTTCGGTGACTTCAATTTTGATTTCAACTTCGACGACATGGGTCACGTAGAAATGGGCGATTTGAAGGAACGGCTTCACGCCATGAAAGAGCAAATCAATGAGCGAGTCGCCGAGCAGAAAGAGCAGCTCAAGGAACGATTGGCGCAGCAAAAAGATGTGATCCGCGAAGCGGTCGCCAGAGCTCATGAAGCGGCCGAACGCGCCCGGGAACAGGCCAGGCAGGCCAAAGACCAAATCCAGGTGCACACCAGCAACAACGGATTGCGAACCACCCGCATCGACGTGGGCAAAGCTCAGATCGTTTACTCCGACGACAAAGGCGAGCTGCGGATCGAACCGCTCGACGGCAAGAAAATCCTGACCGCAAAAGACCCGAAAGGTTTGCTGCTGTTCAGCGGACCGGTTGAGACGCCTCAGGACGTGGAAAAGCTCCCGCCGGATGTTCGTCAACGTTTCGAACAGCTTCAGCAACATGATTTGCCATCAATCACGTCGCAATCCGATCTGGACGACGATGAGGATATGACGGTTGATTCAGGCGACGATGATGATGAAGAAGAAGAGGACGAGGAGACGCCGGACACCGAGCAAGTTGCGATCACGCCCCAGGCTTTTCCCCGCAGCCTCCTACCGCTGCACACTATCCTGATCTGATTTAAGACAGCTCCGCCGAGCTACTTAACCTGGACTGGGCGGCTCCGGCGGCGTTCGGAGTGGTTCAGCCGCTCGGCGGAGTTCTCTTTTTCGGCGCGCCTAACGTCCAGGTATTACCCGGTGCCTGGCAATTTTGCTTGTTAATCGACAGGCGAAGTTCATCCTCGAGCTCGCCGATGTTAGCGGACTTTTAGGTTGCCCATGGCAACACCGCATCGGGTTACTTAGGGGTCTCTCTCAGCGGCAGCAAATGCCTTCGAAGGGAGATTCCTATGAGCAACCCAGAGCTTCAAACGGCCGAAGTTAACAATTTAAACCGCTTCGGTTATCG
>DATFCK010000086.1:0-12544 GCA_035253185.1 Chthoniobacterales bacterium
AATGCTCGCGCGCGAAGTTCGGAAAAAGTTCACAGGGCCGATCGGGATTCAGATGCTGGAAGCGGCAAACGAGACTGCACTGGAAATTGCCCATGCGGCTGATCTCGATTTTTTGAGGGTGGAAGGTTATGTGTTCGCGCACGTTGGGGGAGCGGGACTGATTGAAGGATGCGCCGGCCGGCTGCTGCGGAAACGCACAGAAATTGGCGCCGATCACATCAGGGTGTTCGCCGATGTGAAGAAAAAGCATTGTGCACATGCCCTAACCGGTGACCTCGACATTACCGACGAAATCAAACAGGCGGAATTTTTTCTGGTCGATGGGGTGATTGTGACCGGCGCGCGCACTACCGAGCCGCCGAGTGCTACCGAATTGCGGGGAGTGAAAAAGGCGGCGCGCGTTCCGGTGATCATCGGTTCGGGGATGACACCGGAGAACATCAAGACCTATTATCCTCTAGCCGATGGATTCATTGTCGGTTCCACATTTCGTCAAGACGGTCAGTTCTTAGGCGCGCTGGATCCGAAAAGGCTCGACGCGTTCATGAAGGTGTTTCGACGGTTGAAACGCAACCGTGAGTAACGATCCCGCGTAGGATTGATGCCCGTGTTCCATCCACAATGCACGCGGCAGAACAGAAAAAGCAAAGCCATGTCATCCCGACCGGGATCGCGACTGGGTGGAGCGCCGATCTCTCAAAAGCTGAACCCATCACGCGAGTAGGTGAGGTCCCTCGACTGCGCTCGGGATGACACTGTTAGGGTGCTTTTCTCCTTCTATGAGAAGCACGGCGCATTGGCGCAAATCCGGCAGATAATTTGACGATAATTTGCGCTAACCCGGCTCAGTATTTCCGCCGCATGTTGCTGGGCAGAATATTCAGCTCGGTGCGGTATTTAGCGACGGTGCGGCGGGCGATCGGAATGCCGCGCTGACTCAAAATTTCGACAATCTCTTTGTCGCTCAAAGGCGCATTGCCATCCTCGTTTTTCACCAGGTCAAGAATCGCTTCCTTCACGCTGGTGTTACTCATCGACTCCCCGGTAGCGGTCTGATAGCCCGGCGTGAAAAAATACTTCATCTCGAACACGCCCTGGGGAGTCGCCATGTATTTGCCGGATATGGCGCGACTCACCGTAGTTTCATGGACGCCGACGGCATCGGCGATTTGGACCATGGTCATTGGCTTCAATTGCGATGACCCGTGTTCAAAGAACTCGCGCTGACGTTTAACGATCTGGTGGGCGATATTGGAGATGGTCTGCTGACGCTGGTGAATCGATTTGATCAGGAATTTTCCGCTGCGGATCTTGTCGCGGATGTAATCCTTAACTTCGCTGCCGTTTCCATCCTGCGACATGATGTCTTTATAGGTATTGCTGATGCGCAGATGTGGAATTTGTTCGCCATTTAGGATTACCTGATAATCGCCGTTAATTTTTTCGACGGTCACGTCAGGCAAAACGTAGTTTTGGGGAGCAGCGGCAAAAATCTGACCGGGCCGGGGATCGAGCTGCGCAATATTGTTAGCGCACTTTTGCACCTGCTCGACGCTGATGCCCATCCGCCGGGCAATTTCAGGAAATCGGCGTTTGCCCAGATCCTGCATGTGCTCGGAGACAATTTTGTATTCGAGGCTGTTTTGTTTTCCCTCACGCTTTAATTGAATGAGCAGGCACTCGCGCAGATCGCGCGCCCCGACTCCAGGTGGATAAAAGCTTTGGATGAGCGTGAGCATGTGCTCGAAGTCGTCCTGCGAGATGCCCGTGTTCAACGCCATCTCTTCCGGTGTGGCCTGAAGAAATCCGTTGTCGTCGATGTTGCCGATGATGAGCTCGGCGGTCTTGCGGTCGTTCGCGTTCAAGACCGTCTGATTGAGCTGGCCCATCAGGTGTTGCTGCAATGTTTCCTGGGTAGCGATGGAATCGAAAAAGAACTGGCGTTTATCTTCCGCTTCCTGCGAGCGGCCGCTGTAACTGCTCGATTGCGCCATGTAATCGCGCCATTCTTCATCGAGCTTGGCTAGTTGAGCGAACTCCTCCTTGAATTCTTCGTCATTGGCTTTCGCCGGTTTTTCCTCGTTTTCCTCGTTTGGATCCGTGGCCAACTCTTCCAGCACCGGATTGGTTTCCATTTCCTGCTGAACGAGGTTGCGAAGCTCAAGTAATGGCGCCTGCAGAATTAACAGGCTCTGCTGCAGCTGCGGGGCAAGGACCTGCTGTAGCGATAGATTCTGCGACTGATGCATTCCTTGCCCGGCCATGTGCGGAGTTTACCGATGCGGCGGGCGACAGGCAAGCAGTTTGCTTGCCGCGCCGGTTAGTTTGAACTCAGAATTTGTGTCGTTGGTTGATGCCGGAACACGACTTGCTCTGGTTTAACCAAGCCTGCCGAATATGAAAACCACCTTCTCATGCGCGATCGCGCTATTGATCCTGCTAGCGGCGTCTGGCTCAGCTCAAGGGCCGGTCGCGAATAACGATCAACGTTTGTTGGCGTTAGCGCAGGAGGTCCAGGCCCAACAGGCGCAAATCGCGGCCAATCAGGATAAGATCGATACCAAAGTGGCAGACATCGCCGAAGCGATTCGTGTGGCCAGAATTTTTGCCGGTCGAGGAGGCCACTAATGCGTGCGTTAAGGACTTCGGTAGCATGCGTTGTTGCCATGATGCTAAGCGGAATTGTGACCGCGCAGCAGCCCACGCCACCAATGGTTGTTGTTCCGGCGGCGGGAGCGACCAGTGCTCCCCCGGCACCGACCGCGGCGCCGGCATCGTCAGACGCAGCCATTTCCGCCGCGATTAAAGTGCTTGAGCAAACCAAAGCGGCTAACGACGCATTGTTGAAAAAGCAGGAAGCGATTTTGCAACAGTTGGACGAGCTGCAGAAAGCAGCCGAGCAGCTGAAGACGTTCTCGAAACGGGTCTAACGACTGCGGTTAGCACGTAACCCAGGCTTCCGAGTCTGCGGCATCCCCGGTTGCGAAATCCGGCAGACGGGGATCTCTTCCAGCGTGCCGATTTGGAAATCGATGATCCGGCAGGTTCGGAACGGACTGTCGGACTCGACCCTGATCCAAGTAGATAGCGCCGTTGACCGAACGGCCATGGCCATGGCGATTCGGTGAATCGCCGCTACCAGCGTTTCATGACGCAGACCACGTCTGTGCCAAGGCCTACCCCGAGCATCGATCTCGCGCACCCGGTTTTTGTGTTGGAGCGCCGGTTCTGGAAAAGCTGCGCTACGACTGAGTTGCAACCAACCGGTTACAACCCCGCCAGGTCCCACTTTTTGATCGTGTCTTCGACCAAGCCCGCGATTTTGTCGTTAACCTTATCGAAATACTTACGGGCCGTTGCCGGGTCGAAGACCGGATGACCTTCCCCTTCTTTGTAAAGCAGGATGCTCGAAGGAAACGGATAAGCGCTCCATGTGTTTGGCGCCGGCATCGCCGTCGACATCTCCGGTCCGGAATATCGATCCTGCTGAACCAGTGACGGGTCCACCGCCAGCATGAACGCAGTTTCGGTGTTGCCGGCGTGACCTCCGTCCTCGCCAAACACTTCCTGACACACATCGCTGCAATACGACCACCAGTTGACCACCAGGATTCGGGTGTTCGTTTCGCGGCCGACCTCCTGAGCGAGGGACGACAGGATGGCAGTCTGCCCGCCGCCGTGTCCGTTCAACAGGATGATGTTGCGAAACTTGTTTTGGGCCAGACCGATGATGACGCCCCGCACATAGGCTCGATAAACATCTTCGGGAATGGTGAAGCTGCCGGGATAAGCGTCGAGGACACCGGTGAAACCGTAGGGCACAACCGGCGCGATCATTCCGTTCACCCGCTCCGCAATCGCGCGGGCAATCGCAACCGGGGCAATGATGTCGGTGCCATTGGCGATCACGCCGTGGGCTTCGAGCGTGCCGAGGGGGAGCAAAACCGTTTGAACGCGCGATGGCACCCATTCACCAAACTCCATCCAGTTGATGCGCTCCATTTCACGCGTGGACGGGGAGTTTGATTTCGCCTTCGTCATTTTGATTCGTTAGGCGAAGCAATCGTGGAATCGGCTTTCAGCCGATGAACGGTTGCCCGGAATGATTCCACCAGTCATTGGCAGCCTCCTTCGCTAAAGCTACGGCGCGCCAGGGGATGCCAATGCCACTACTTCGCTGCCGCCGCCACCGCGGCTTTGCTCTTCGGTTCCACCTTCCGATAAAGAGTAGCCATGCTGATTCCGAGCATGCTGGCCGCTTTTTCCCGGGAACCCCCGCAATGTTGCAGAGTTGCTTCGATGTAACTTCGCTCCTGCTGCTGCACGAAATCGTCCAGTGATTGTCCAACCGGCATGGCCGCGGCCACTTTGTCGGATTTTTCTCCCTGCGCCTCGGCCACAATGTGGGGCGGCAAGTCCGCCGGCGTAATCAGATCGTTCTCGCACAAGGCGCAGGCCCGCTCGATCGCATTTTCCAGTTCGCGGACATTGCCGGGATAACTGTAGTGACACAAAATATCGACCGCCGGCGGTTCAATCTTTTTCGGTTCGTAACCACTCGAGCTGGCCTGCTTCTGCAAAAAGTGGTTAACCAGCAGCGGCACATCTTCGAGACGTTCCCGCAAGGCCGGGATCTCAATCGGAATAACCGCCAGGCGATAATAGAGATCCTCGCGGAAAGTTCCGTCTTTCAATTTCGGTTGAAGCGGTTCGTTGGTCGCGCCGATGACACGGACGTTAACCGGCGCGCTTTTGTTATCGCCGACGCGCCTAACTTCGCGTTCCTGGAGCACCCGCAGCAGCTTGGTTTGTAACTGCGGTGCCATCGAGTTGACCTCATCCAAAAAGATTGTCCCGAGATTCGCTTCCTCGAATAGCCCGCGTTTGTCGGCCACTGCGCCGGTGAACGCGCCTTTCTTATGGCCGAAAAGTTCCGATTCGAGCAGGTTTTCCGGCAAGGCGCTGCAGTTGATGGCCACAAACGGATGGTGCTGACGATTGCTGTTAAAATGTAATCCGCGCGCGACCAGCTCTTTGCCGGTGCCGCTTTCGCCGATGATCAACACCGTGCTGTCGGTGTCGGCTACCTTGTTAATCAGGTTGTAGACGTGCTGCATCTTGCGGCTGGTGCCGATGATGTTCTCAAACCGGTAACGGTTCTTGAGTTCCTTGCGGAGATAGGTGTTTTCGCGAACAGCTGCCTGGAAATCGAGCGCGCGTTGAATTCGCGTTTGGAGTTCGTCAATCTTGAACGGTTTGAGCACGTAATCGGTGGCGCCCATTTTCATCGCTTCCACCGCCGTCTCGGTGGTGCCGAATGCGGTAATCAGGATGACCGCGGTTTGCCGATGATTTTCTCGCACGTGCCGCAACACGTCGAAGCCGGTCATCGTTTCCATTTTGATATCAGTGATCACGATTTGCGGCTGAATCGCGTCGAGCTGCTCGAGCGCTTTTGACGGCGCGTTAAACGGGAAAACCTGGTGCCCTTTTTCGCGACAAAGTGTGACAATCACTTCTACCATCGCTGGTTCGTCATCGATAATGATGATTTTTGCCATAATCTCAGCGCGGAGAATATTTCAGGTTTGAGAAAAAGAAAGCGGAAATGAGACTCAAAACGCGCGTCATGCAGCCAATATCGTGCCGTTTGTCATGTACCAGCTCACTGGTCCATGGTGCGCGAGGATATTTTCAAAAACGTCGCGGTGTTTGGTGTGGTCGATTGCGATGAGATCGGCATAGGCATTGTCGGCAATCCGCCCGAGTGAACGCTCGGCTCGAAGCGCCCGGGCCGGTCTAACTGTTATCATTTCCATAATCTCCCGGGGCTCGATTTCGGGATGGATGCGCTGAAACGCGCGCATTTCTTCGAACAGACTTAAATCGGCGTTGCTGGCCAGCGAGTCCGTTGCCAGACAGATATTGAACCCCGATTGGCGCAGTTTCACGAACTCGAACGGCGGATGGCCAAAATAAGCATGGCTGCGGGGGCAATGAATCACCTGCGGTTTGTCCGGGATGGCACCAAGCAATTCCAGATCGCGATCCAACAGGGCGTTGAGATGAACCAGCAGCCATCGATCGTCCAGCGCGCCGGCTGAACGCAAAATATGCTCAACCGGCGTTACCCCGTCGCTTTCGAAGAGGTCGACCCCTAACGAGAGCAGGAAATCATGCAACGATCCCCTGCGATCCAGCGACATCTGCATCTCTTCATTCGATTCGGCCAGGTGGGTGCTTATCAACGCATCCGCTTTACGAACAATTTGCTCGCAACGTTGAAATAAATTTGGCGAGGCGGTGAACGGCGCGTGCGGGGCGAGTCCCCAACTTTCGGTGTGTTGCAGCGACCCGAGCGCGCGATCAACCAGCGGCTCGCTCTGGGATGGATCGCGCAGGTCGATCAATTCCGGAAACCACCAGGTCCGAAGCAAAGGTCGAACGCGGGCGATGAGTTCGGGAAACGCCGTGAAATTGGCTATGGTTGTTGTACCAAATTGTCGCGCTTCAGAATAACCGGCGTTGATCGATTCAACATAATCATCCGCCGAAAGGTTTTCCTTTTCGGCATTAATCGCGCGAATCCAGTCTGCGAACGATTTCGGTCGCGAAATTTTTCCGCGCAACATCGTGTAATCGAGATGGCAGTGCGCATTGATTAACCCGGGAAGAAGTATGCGTTCACCCAGGTCGATGATCTCTCCGGTGCAGTGTTTTTTGATCTCATCGAATGTTCCGACCTTGGCGATGTGTTTGTCGGAAGTGACGATGGCGCCATTCTCGATCGGCGGCCCATCCATCGTCACCACAGTCCGAGCGCGCACGATCATCTCCGCTCCTGTAGCGGCGGTCTATGACCGTCGCAAATGTTTGACAACCGGCGCAGCCGGCTCGTGAAGATGCGCTAACCTGATAAACGCCGGTGAACCAAACGCGCCGGCGGCGAGAACATCATAGTCCGGCGGACTGACGCTCCTCGAACCGTCGTAGGTTGGTTCTTTAAAACGGCGGGCGTTCGCCTTTCACAACCTTACGGCATTCCGCGACCAGCAAATTGCATGATTCCTGGCACAGAAGCGGAAAATTGACATCGACCGGTTCGGCGCCACCGGTCAGCGCCTGGTCATAAGAGACGTCGTATTTTTCCGGCGGCAACTTGGTGGACGGAATCGTTCCGCTATGATCGCGTTTCCACAAAATCGTGCGCAAACAACCGCGGTCGGACCGGCAGAAATCGGCGATCAAACAATCGAGTTGCTGGTCGGAAATATTCGCGGCTGCTCGATACATCCCGGTTTGGCGGCCTAACGTTTCCCGAAGCGGTGTGGTTTTGAGTTTATTCGCATTAAAAGCACCCAGTACCGCCAGACGACCCGGGTAAAAAAAATCGAGAGCCTGATGTAAATCCTCTTCGCTAGCCAGCTCAAGCTGCCAGCCATGCCGCAAATTCGGAGCGGTTTTCAACGGCCGATAGTTTCCTTCGTCATCGAGACGGGCGATCTCAAATGCATCATTCGCATTACGGAAAGCCTGGGGCATTGTCGCCGGCGGGGCGTCATCCCGGTGGCAAAGTTGAAACGCTCCCTGCGGTAAAGGCCGTATCAGCACCTCGCCAAAAGTGAAGGTAACGCCGACCGGCAACTCGACCGGTTCTTGAACCGCTGCAGCCATACCAGCGGCGACCTTCAGCTAGACCAAACAGTGCGCGATCAACCCCGCTGCGCGCTCGAGAAACTCCCGATCTTCTTCGCCGAACGCGTTTACCTTTTCGCTCTCGGCGTCGAGCATTCCAACGATATGCCCGTGGCCGTTCATCATCGGCACGATGATTTCTGATCGCGTAGTGTGAAAGGTAGGCAGATAGCGCGAGTCTTTGCTGACGTCGCCCACCACAATCGGCTTGCGTGCTTCGAGAGCCGCTCCACACAGCCCCTGGGTAATGGGGAATCGAGGATAAGCCGGCGGTTCTTCGTCGCTCGCCGCCATAATTACAAATTCTTTCTTGGTGATTTTGTAAATCCCGACCCACCGGTAGTTACGCGCCGATCGGATCATCTGCGCGACCTGTTTCATTCGTTTGGAACACCCGCCGGCCAGGACGAACCCGCCCAGTTGCTGCAGCTCCTTCACCGTCGATTCCTTCATGGCTGGTCAGCTAATTTCGACAGGAAATTTGAGTGCGCCACTGATGTTTTCAACTCATCTGATTATGGATTTTCGACTGTTCCACGATCATGTCGGCCACCCTCGGGTCGGTCCCGATGGATGGGGCGTAGAACAGTTTGCGGCCATGAAGGGTGTAGGGATTACCTCGAAACACGTTCCCTTTCCTGTCGCCCGCGCCGTTTGCGCTTTTAGCGACGATTCTGAGCAACTCGGGAATGTCTTGGTAGCTGTGCAAGCCGTCCGCGATAAAGAACGGCACCACCACCACATTGGGGGTCGCGGTTAGGTTTCGCCAATCCGAAATCAATGGAGCCTCTTCCATGTAAGTGTTCAGCACCGCAGCATAACGATGAAGCGCCTGAATCTTTTCCACTTCCCGTTTGGCAGCGACGGCGCTGTTGTCGTTGAGGTCGGTGCCGTGGCCCACAATGAGCAAAGTAGTGTCGGCCGGGTCGATTCCAGGTGCGATCTCGGCGGCGCGCTGCAATAGCAAATCGCCCATGCCAGCATGGCTGCCCACTGGTGGGCAATAATGCCACAGTTGTCCATTGTCACGGCGGGTGGACAAACCGTTCAGTTCGAGTTCCCGGGGAATGACGGTCTGAGTGAAGTAACCTTCACTGATGAAGTTCGGGACAACGGACACCTCCCCGATCTGGCTCTCGCCGAACAGAAACAGCGCATCGCGCAGGCTCGGTTCTTCTTTCCAAAACGCGCACCGCACTTCGGCGAAAATTTCCCGCCGGCGAATCTCCGCGGCGTGCGCCCAGGTCGGCGCACTGGAATCAGCGTTCACGGTTGAACCATGACCGACGATGAGAAGAGCACGGCCGCCCGGCATGCCGCAAGGTCCGATGATCCGGTCACACTGGCAACAACGCGCCTATGCCGGATAGCGGATATCGATCACTAACACACCAGACATGTGCGCTAGCGAGGGGAGGCAGGCAGCGCCCAGCATTCCCTTCGGCCGTTATTGAGCGTTGGGCGTTGAGCGTTTAGAATTCTGCCATGCGTTTTCGGACTTACAAAAACACGGATCTCACGGTCAGCGAAGTAGGCTTCGGCCTGTGGACCGTTTCCACCGGATGGTGGGGAACCTTCACCGACGACCAGGCGATCGCGCTGATGCATAAGGCGCTCGATTTGGGAATCACGTTGTTTGATGCCGCTGATACCTATGGCAACGGTCGAAGTGAAGAATTGATCGCCAAAGCATTTCCAAAGCAGCGCGACGAAATTGTGGTGGCGACCAAGGTTGGATACGATTTCGTCACCCACGGTGAGAGTCGTGGCCGGGGTCAGCGCGAAATCCCGCAGGATTTTTCGCCCGAAGCGATCGAGCGAGCGACCGATGCGGCGTTGCAACGGCTGAAGACTGACCGGATCGATCTGCTCCAGCTTCACAACATTCGAATGGAACAGATTTACGACGACGCTCTCTGGAGAACATTGGACAGACTCAAACAAGCCGGAAAAGTTCGTTATTACGGCATTGCGTTAGGCCCGGCGATCGGCTGGCTCTATGAAGGGATCAACACGATTCGCGAACGGGATATCACCAGTGTTCAGCACATTTATAATATGCTTGAACAACATCCCGGGCGGGCAATGCAGGATGCGGCCACCGACGCGGGTAAGGATACGATGTTTCTAATCAGGGTAACCCATTCCTCGGGAATGCTGGAGGGCAAATACACCGCCGAAACCACTTTTCCGCCGGGAGATCACCGGGCACATCGTCCCCGGAGCTGGCTGCTTAACGGGGTCAAAAAGGTGGAGCAGCTGCGATTTCTCGAGAACGCCAACCGAACACTGGGCCAGGCCGCGCTGCAATGGTTGCTGGCGGACGAACGTGTCGCTTCGACCCTGCCTAACATCTACAACGAAGAGCAACTCATTGAATTTGCCAAAGCTCCCGAGACCGCCGCGTTAACTGAAGATGAGCTCGGGAAGATAGACGAGCTTTATCGCAACAATTTCGGTTTGGAGCCGGAGGAAATGAAGTTCAAGGGGACGATGGAACTTCAGGCGGCCTAACTGTAGCGGCAGTCTATGACCGTCGCACTTTTCTGCAGAATCGTTTATCCAGGGAAAGGGGATCATGAAGTGGCGATCGACCAACCGCTAGTTTTAGCGTCCGGGCAGCCGCTGCCTCAAGAATGGCGGCGTCCCGCCGCGAAAATCGCCAGAGTTCGGCGACCTGGGGATCGCCGCTCCTTGACTAGTCAGCCAGAGACGGGCAGAGCGGCCACCTAATTTGATTCGTCCTCTTCGACCGGCTGGGCCCGGCGAATTTCCTGACTCCCTTCCGGTGGGGCCGCGCGACGTCGTTGTTTGCCGTTTGCGATTTGAGTCTGTGACTTGTAAACCTGTTTGAACACTTCGGCGATCAACGGCGCTGCCGCTGATCCGCCGTGAACGTTGCTCCCCACGTCGCCTTCGTAAACTACGGCAAAGGCATACTGCGGTTGCTCGGACGGCAAAAACCCGCAGAACCAGGCGGCGGTGCGCTCTTTATTCTTTGGACCCCATTGGGCCGTCCCGGTTTTGCCTGCCACTTCTACCGCATCCAAACTTGCCTGATGCGCGGTACCGTTGCCGCCATTCACCACCTCAATCATTCCGGTGCGGACCTGGTCCATGGTCTGAGGCGAAATGTTGAGCGTCCGTTTGGCGCGGACCTGATACGCACTAACGATCTCGTTATCGACCGTCTGAACTTGCTGGACCAGGCGCGCTTGATAAAGCGTGCCGCCGTTGGCGATGACGGCGACCGCCTGGGCCATTTGTAACGGCGTGGTCAAAATATCGCCCTGGCCGATAGACATGTTCGCGATATCGCCATTCAGAATTTTGCGTCCGTGAGTAGCTTTCATGTATTCGTCGGTAGGAATGCGGCCTTCCACTTCGCCGCGAAGCGGAATCCCGCACTTGGCCCCGAAGCCGAGTTTCAACGACCAATCAATAATCGGATCCACTCCGGTCTTGATTCCAACCTGGTAAAACCAGGTGTCGCACGATTCGGTGAGTGCCTCGACGAAATTCATCTCGCCCCGATCGGTTTTCTTCCAATTGTGAAAAACGATGTTTCCGATTTCGATACCCGGTACGCAACGATAAAGGTCGTTAGGCGTTACCGCGCCGCTTTCCAGGGCGGCAATGCCGACCGCAATCTTGAATGTCGATCCGGGCGGATAGGCCGAGCGGAAAGCTCTTGGTAACAGTGGAATGTCAGGGTCGTTCTGAAGCGCCTTGAATTTCTCCGCTGAAATCGAGGGAATGAAAACGTTCGGATCGAACACCGGCCACGACGCCATCGCCAGGATGTCGCCGGTCTTCGGTTCCATAATAACGATTGCCCCTCGTTTCGCTTTTTCTTCGAGCGCCTTTTCGGCCCACTCCTGTAACTTGAGATCCAGCGTAGTCACCACCGTGTGACCGGGCACCGGAGGGGTAACGAGTTTTTCCGACGTCTTCCGGCCATCCTTATCGAAGGTGAGCTTGTACTCGCCGTGTTTGCCGGTAAGGATGCTATTAAAAGTTTGTTCCAGACCTTCGCGGCCTTCGCTCTCCGGCCACAAGGTTTCGTGATTGTCGATTACTCCATCGGGATTACGCCCGGTTTTCCCGGTGTATCCGATGATATGGCCGGCCAGTCTGCCGTTAGGGTAAATGCGAATATAGCTGGCCCGTAATGTCATTCCGGCCGGCAGGCTGTCCTTAATATCGTCGTAATCGGACGGTTTGATGTTAGCCACGATTTCCAGCGGCATAATGCCGCGGTTGTGGTAGTGACGAAGAATCGCCTCGTCCGCGATTCGAATGGGCTGACCAACGAATTTTTCGGCTCGCGCGATTTTCTCCCGCGCGAATGCCACCGCCTGCGCGTCGGAAAAATCAAGCGGGGTCGGAAAAGTGATCGCGAGGCTGTAACTCAATTTGTTCTGGGCCAACGGCAAACCATTCCGATCCGTGATCAGTCCGCGCGGTGCCGGCACATCCAGGATGTAAGTGCGGGCGAGCTTTTGGGTCTCGAAGGTGGGAACAATTGTCTCGTCTTCGGGAGAGGGACTTGCCGTTGGACCGGTCTCTACCGCCGTGGTGACCGTGGCCATCGCCGACGGCGATGGCAAAGGCGAGTCGGCCGGAGAGGGGGCCTGCGCATATGCTTGGGCCGCGATCAGGAAGATGACGGAGCAATGGCGAATGACAGATGACAGCGCCGCCGGCGCAATGACGAATGACGAATGACAAATGGTGAAAAGGGAACGAGTCGGTGATTCTGCGGTTCCGATGCCGGCGACGGGCCTGGTGTTGGAACTTCCCGCGGTTGATGAGGTCACGCCATTCGTCATTCGGAATTCGTCATTCA
>DATFCK010000087.1:0-7354 GCA_035253185.1 Chthoniobacterales bacterium
CAACGCGCCGGCGGCTGCTTGTCGCCGGCGCGTTTTGCTGTCAGGGCGGTGATTCCTGGCATCACACTGGTGAATTCATCCGCCCCTCCAACATTTCCACGAGGTCAAAATGCCGAAGCGGCAAGGCGACGAGCCATGAACGTGGCACGCATCATCCGGCATCTGGGATGGATCGGTACAACCAGTCTCGTGCTCTTGTTTGGCTGTGAAAAAAGCGCCGTCGAATTCGCGTCGCCGGCCAATGAAAATGCGAAGTCCGGGAATGACGCGTCAATCGGCCGCGGGACCGCCCAAACTATTCCGAGCTGGGCCGCGCGCCCCGTTATTCAGATCGAATCGGACAGCTGCGAATTACTCACCGGTCGGGAGATCGAACAGCTGCAGGGAACCGCGGTGCGGGAAACAAAGGGAAGCGGCAGCACCGACGGCCGCGTTCAAGCACTGCAATGTTATTACCTGACGGTAGATCCAAACTTGTCGGTTAGTCTGACCGTAATGAAGGATGACCCATCCGCGTTAGGTCAGAATGGAGCCCGGAACGCGTGGAATCGGAGCTTCCGCCGCCATGACAAGGATGCAGAAGAACACCAGCAGCTGGGTGAAAACGCCGCGATGGAGGAGGAGGAAGAAGAAGAAGAACGGAGGCCCATCGTGCCGGTTAGCAAGGTCGATGGCCTTGGCGAAAAAGCCTTCTGGGTAGGCAGCCACGCCGGCCCTTCTCTCCACGTACTTAAGGGAAATGTTTACCTCCGCCTTAGTGTTTCCGGTGCGGACGACGATGATGTTCGACTGGCCAAATCAAAAACACTGGCGCAGAAGGCGCTCGATCGATTGTAAGGTCGCGTAGCACTCATTTTGCCGGCTGAAAATTGAGCCGTTCGAGGCGGCCGTTTGGGGCTGCCGCCCGAATCTAACCATAAGGATTATCCCTTCCGGATATCGTGGTGATTCAACCCCGCAGGCTTATGACAAAACAGCAATCTCTTTCCAACACTGTGCGCGGTGCGCTCGGCACCGCTTTTCTCACCGGCAGCGTCGCTCTGCTGGTTCTCGCCCTAACGACTACCAAATCTCAGTCGAAACCGGAGCGCAAAGGCTTCGCGCCGACCAAAACCCAGGCCGCAACCGTCACCGCGCCGATGGCGCCGCAGGATGCGAACTATGTTGGTTACGAAAACTTCGCCGCGCCCGGTGTGCTGGTACCAGTCAAGACGACCGAGGCCGGCCAGCAACCCAATTCGGTGGAATACACGGGCCGCAACGCCGGCGAACCAACAATCGGCAGTAACTTTGCCACTGGCGTCGCCATGTTTCAGTCTGGTCTGCAATCGTTGTTTGTCACCTTCAACGACACTTGTCCGGTAAACGGACAGTCGGCGAGCTGGGTTTGTCGCGCTGCTCCCACCGCCATCGCAGTCGATTCCGATCCGTTTTCGTTTACCGATCGGGGGTTCACCGATCCGCTGGGAATGCACAGCAGATCGTTTGCTCTGCAATTAACCCTGCTTAGCCCCAACACCGTAAAAATTTCGTATACCGATGATGATGGCCTAACATGGGTGCCAACCCAAACCGGTGGACTCGCATCCGCAGTTGATCACGAATCGATGGGAGGCGGTCCTTACCACGCTCCGGTTCCGGTACGTCCTCCGGGAACGGTTTATCCTTATGCGATTTACTATTGCTCGCAGGACATCGCGGCGGCCTTGTGCTCGCGCAGCGATGATGGTGGCCTAACTTACGGGCCGTCGGTTCCGATTTACAGCTTGCTGGACTGTGGCGGATTGCACGGCCACGTCAAAGTGACGCTGGAGGGTCCGCAGGCAGGCACGGTTTACGTTCCGAATCCGGAGTGCTCGGCCCAGGCGGTCGTCGTCTCAACCGACAACGGCGTTACCTGGACCGTGCGCGATACTCCGATCGCCAGCCCTGGCGGCTCCGGCGTTGGGAGCGATCCGGCGGTCGGCATCGACAGCAACGGAAAGGTTTATTTCCTCGGCGCAGCTAACGGCACGACCGCGGTGGTGGCCACTTCGACCGACATGGGACAAACCTGGCAGAATATTTTTGATGTCAGCTCGGTGTTTGGAATCAAACAGGTAGCGTTCCCGGCTGCGGTAGCGGGCAGTGCTGGACGAGCTGCGGTTGCGTTTTACGGATCAACTGGCACCGGCAATTCAAACGCCGCGACTTTTAACGGTGTCTGGCATTTGTACGTCGCCCATACTTTTGACGGGGGCGCGACCTGGACAACCACCAATGTGACCCCCAATGCGCCGATGCAACGGGCCGGTTTGCTCCGCGGCGGTGGCGCGAACATTACCCGCAACCTGCTCGACTTTTTCGGTATCACCATCGACAAGGAAGGGCGCGTCCTGGTCGGTTATGTCGACGGATGCGAAGGGGGTCCGTGCAAACAGGCCATCCCGGGGGCAGGCGGCAATGCTTATTCGACCACCGCAACCATTGCTCGCCAATCGAGCGGCAAACGTCTGCTCGCGAATTTCGATCCGCCGAGTTCAACCGAAGCGCCCGGCATGCCGTCGGTGACGCATGTCCGGAACGGTCGCACCGTCCGCTTATCCTGGTCGTTAGCCGACACCGGTAATTCGCCCATTACGAGCTATCAAATTCTGCGCGGCATCGCTCCTAATACCGAAACCGTGATTGCAACGGTGCCGGCAACAAGTCAGACCGGAGGCACTTACACTGACCTAACTGCGACGGACATAACCAAAACCTACTACTATAAAGTTACGGCCATAAACGCAGCCGGGACGTCCTGTCCTAATAACGAGATTGCGGCCCCCTACATCGGTAACGCCTGCACCGGCCTTATCATGCATAAAAACGATCCTACCCATCCGGAAGCCAATGCCGGCGCCAACACGCCGCCGGCGCTGTTAATCGACTACGTGGCAATGGGCGAACCGGCAGATCGGCCTAACGATTTTCTGTTCAAGATGAAAGTGAACGACCTTTCGTCGGTGCCTCCAAACAGCCGCTGGCGGATCGTGGTGACGTCTCCCGCGGCGGAGTCCTATCCCCCAACGCCGAATCCGGATCCCACCAGCGATCCTCTTTTCGCGCAACAGTTTTACGCCGGAATGACCACCGGTCCCAGCGGGGCGCCGGTGTTTGAATATGGTACGCTGGCGGATGCGGGCGCGCCGGCCGTATTCATTATTTCCGAAACCAAACGTGGAGACGGTTTGTCGGGCAGCAACTTCACACCCGACGGGACGATTACGATCTACGTTCCCAAAACCGCGTTCGGTTTCCAGACGCCCACGCCAACCGCGCCGCCGATCGGAACTCTATTTGGCGCGGTGAACGGAAGGACGCTTACCGGCGACACCTCTGATTGTGCCGCTGAGATCGTTCCGGTCTGCACTCCCAATAGCCGGCTCGAACGATCGAACGCCTTTGTCGATCACACATTTTCCAAGGCCCAGTCGGACAACGGCTTCCCGGCTGCGACCTACACCGTGGTTGGGGCGAACGCATGCGGGGGCGGCGTCGTTCCGTTAAGCGCGGTTTCACGCAAGACCCACGATTCGATCAGCCCGCCATTCGACATTGACCTGCCACTATCGGGTAATGTCGGAATCGAATGCCGCGCCGGTCAGGGCGCCAATCAGAACGACCACCAAATGGTAGTGAAGTTCCCCGGCCCAGTCAGCCTGGTTGGAACACCTACCGTTTCATCCGGAACCGGTTCGGTCGCCGCAGCCCTGGCCAGTGGTAACGAGATCTTCATCAATCTGACCGGCGTTCAAAATGCACAACGGTTATCTGTGTCGATGACGGTCAACGACTCGATCAACGTCGGCACCGTCGTCGTACCGATGGGCGTATTGCTCGGCGACGTCACCGGCAACGGCAGCGTTAGCAACAGCGACGTCGCTCAGATCAAGGGCCAGGTATCCGCCCCGGTGTCCTCGAGCAACTTCCGCAACGACATCACCACCAACGGCGCGATCAGCAATACGGATGTGAGCAACTGCAAGGCTCAGGTCGGGGCCACTTTGCCCTAACAATACCGGGTAGCCCATTTCCCGGTGCGACGCCCTTCTCCGGCAGCGGAGAAGGGCGGCTTGCTTTCATTGTCACATGTTTGGGGCTGATGTGGAACGCTTGAGTCCACAGGCAGGATCGCGATATACTCCAGGACCGGCGCATGCGCATTTTAATCATCGAGGACGATAAAAAGACCGCCGCATTTATAGCCAAAGGCCTGCATGAAGCCGGCTTCGAGACGGAGACAGCCCACGAGGGCGAGGGCGGTTCGGAATTGGCGCGCAGCAAACATTATGACCTTCTAATCGTGGATGTCATGCTGCCTAAAAAGGACGGCTGGACGATCGTCTCTGAACTGCGGAACGAAGGAGTTTCCACACCGATCCTTTTTCTTACCGCCCGCGATAGCGTCCGCGACCGGGTCAAAGGGCTCGAGCTGGCCGATGACTACCTGGTAAAGCCGTTCGCCTTTGCCGAACTCACTGCGCGGATCCGGTCGTTACTACGGCGTTCCCCCGGCAAGAGCGAAGAGTTCCTGTGCATAGACGATTTGAAAATCGACACCCACCGGCAGCGTGCTACCCGCTCCAACATTCCACTGAACCTAACGACGAAGGAATTCCTGCTTCTGAGCCACCTGGCCCGATGCGTGGGCGAACCGGTATCGCGGCAGCAAATTGTTGAACAGGTTTGGGACATTAATTTTCATACCGGAACCAATATCGTTGATGTGGTCGTGCGCCGGTTGCGGGCCAAGGTTGACGAGCCGTTCGCCAAGAAGCTCATTCACACGATTCGCGGTGTCGGATATGTTCTTAAAGCCGATTGAACGGCAGTCGATTGCTTCGCAACTTGTCCTGCTGTTCACATTGGCCGCGGCCGTATTGCTTTGTTGCGGATTGGTCGTCTTCTACGTTCTGGTCGTTCGACATGCATTCGAGGAAGATAATCGCTACTTGTTCGACAAACTCGTGGCAGTCCGGGCCGACCTCACGACCCCGGACTGGCCTGCCGCTCTGAACGCAGAACTTCGCGCTGCCCAGGGGCGCGAACTGGCCTACTGGATTCGGGTTGCAGATGGCAACGGCCGGATACTCGCCGAATCCCCCAACATGGCCGAATTGCTGCCGCCGCGGTTGTTCCAACAATCCGACCCACGGACAGGAACGCCGCTGCATCCGGTCAATTATCGGACTGACGACAAACTGTTTTCGCTGCTCGCAACTGAAACCCAGGTGCGCGGACAAAAGTACGTCGTTCACGTCGCTCAGGACCGAACAGCCGATGAACGTTTCACCCGCCGGTTCGGCGCGCTGCTAGCGCTCGTCCTCGCTCTCGGAGTGATAGCATCTATCTTGATAGGCATGATCGTAACCCGGCGCGGGTTGCGACCGCTTAACGACATGACCGAGGCCGTGCAACGGGTTGGCCCAAGCCACCTGAACGAGCGGCTGGCTCCCGAGCGATGGCCGCGCGAACTGCGTCCCCTGGCCGCCGCGTTCGATGGAATGCTCGAGCGTCTGCAGGATTCATTTAGACGACTGTCGCAGTTTTCGGCTGACCTGGCGCACGAGCTCCGCACCCCGGTAGCGAATTTGTTAGGCGAAGCTCAGGTCACGCTGAGCCGCGATCGAAGTCCGGAAGAATACCGCCAAGTCATCGAATCCAGTGTCGCGGAATGCGAAAGGCTTTCGGGTATCATCGACAACCTGTTGTTCCTGGCCCGGGCTGATGCCGCCAAAGAACAGGTCAACCGCAGCGTGTCCGATGCGCGAGCCGCGGCTGAGGATATAGCCGGTTTTTATGACGCAATCGCCGAAGAACGACAGGTGCGGATCGTTTGTTCCGGCGAAGGCAAAGTGGATGCGGATGCGACTCTCTTTCGCCGGGCATTGAGCAACCTGATCGAGAACGCGCTTCGTTTCACCCCGTCAGGTGGTAATCTGCAAATCGCGATTGAAGCGCGGCCCGAAAGCTGTCGCGTTTCGGTAACCGACAGCGGCAGCGGAATTCCGCCAGAACATTTGCCGCATGTGTTCGACCGGTTTTACAGCGCCGATTCATCACGCAGTTCGGGCGGCGCAGGTCTGGGACTGGCGTTAGTAAAGTCCATTGTCGAATTGCATGGTGGCGCCGTTGAAATACGAAGCGAGGTGGGGCGCGGGACGACGGTGGCGCTGGATTTTCCGGCTCAGAAGGCTGCGGGTCTAACTACGTCTTGAGCGGAAGAACCGGCGGCGGACCGCGTTCTGACCGGCCCGCGCACTCCCACCGGCGTCATTTTTCGAACTACGGTTAGGCAAGGCTGACCTGGCCAACCGTCTCTGATTCAACTACCTGCGTCGGACCCGTCGTTACATTACGAAAATGTAATTCCTTCTCTTTGGTCAACCGGCGTCCGCGCTGTTTCGACGTTTCGAATCAAATTTAACGCCCAACTCTAACCCCCTTCAGAACGCAGTTAGACCCGCCTTATGAAAACGTTCATCGCCCGCACCAAATCGCATTGGTTTACCTCGCTCATCGCAATCACGCTCCTGGCCGCGGCTGGTATCTGTTTCTCCAACGCATTCGCCAAAGCTTCCCGGGTGTCCCCCGCAAAACCGGTAGAGACCCGAACCGCCACTCACATGTTTGCGCCAGCCGCCGCGTTTTCGTTTAGCAATCCCATTCAGTTAGTCCGGCCCCTATCGCCCGTTTTCTTTCAGCAAGGCGGCGAACCTGAGATCAAAATAGATCTTTACGGAAATATTTATGTCACCGCGATGCAGGGCGTTCCGGGAGGTATCGATCTTTGGAAATCAGTCAATAACGGGGCCAGTTTCACTTACCTCGGACAACCTGATGGAGCACAGGATCACTGCCCGACCCTTCCGCAATGTTTTGGCGCGGGTGGCGGCGACGATCAAATTGACGTGTCTACCGGCGGGTATCTCTATGTCTCCAGTCTCTGGCTCGGCAATGTAACCGTGTCCGCCTCATACGACGGCGGAATGGGTGGCGTTCAACCGGGCCAAAAGTGGGAAGTAAATCCGGCTGCTGCCGGGATTCCCAGCGATGATCGCCAATGGGTCGCTGCCTATGGCCCGGAAACTCTGTACATGACATACGCCGCGACGGCTCTGACCCGTCCGCCAGGCGGCATAGGATTGTTCATCACCAAATCAACCGACGCCGGTAAGACATTTTCGCCGCCGGTGGAGATCACTGCGCTCACCCCATTGGATACGGTTAACGTCGAAGGGAATCTGGTGGTGGATCCGTACAATGGAAACATTTACACCACCTATGTTCCTAACGCGGCGACGAACCAGATCAAACTCGCGCGTTCAAG
>DATFCK010000088.1:0-2530 GCA_035253185.1 Chthoniobacterales bacterium
GTTGCCAATTTTCTGCAACATGTGAATGACGCCCTCGTTAGCGCCGCCATGTAAAGGCCCTTTGAGAGTGCCGATCGCCGAAGTTATGGCTGAATAAATATCGGTTAGGGTAGAAATCGTTACCCGCGCGCTGAAGGTCGACGCATTTGTTCCGTGATCGGCGTGCAGCACAAACGCGAGGTCGAGGGTATCGGCCGCTTCCTGAGTCGGTTCTTCGCCACACATCAAATACAGGAAGTGGGCCGCCTCTCCCAGATCCTCGCGTATGGGAGGGAGCGGTAAATTCTTGCGGGCGCGATGAAAGTAAGCAGCGATGACACCGATTTTGGCGGTGATGCTGCGCGCGCGCTGGCGATTGATCTCGACCGTGGTTTCCAAATGCATGGCCGGATCGTAAATCCCAAGCATTGAAACCGCCGTGCGCATCACGTCCATCGGCAACGCATTCTTGGGCGCGCTCTTAATAAACTCGACGACCCCGTCCGGCAGTCGTCGCAACGAACGCAGCGTGTTCGCGCACGAAGTCAATTCGTCGCGGTTGGGCAATTTGTTATTCCACAGCAGATAGACGACTTCTTCGTAGCTGACCTTGCCGGCCAGTTCGTTGATGTCGTACCCGGCGTAAATCAACTGTCCTTTGTCGCCGATTACGTCGCTAAGCCGGGTCGTGTTCGCGACGACCCCTTCGAGTCCGCGGGAAAGAGTAGCCATTTGGGTTTGGGCCAGATACCCCGCCCCGGCCTGTCGTCAACTTCAATCCCGCGGAAATTTCTCGGCAACAAGAAGCCGTAACGCGTCAACGTCTTCGACCGGGAATGCGGCAACATTCGGCACTCCGCGCAGGCCGCAGGTGGTTGAACCGATAACTGGAATGCCAGCGGCCGCGGCGCTTAGAAGTTTTCGCGGCCAAAGCTCCACCCACGCGGGCAGAACGGCGCGTTGCAGTCGGAAACAAGCCGCGCGCAACTGGAACCACGCTGCTTCCGCCCGGGTAGGGAGCCGTTCTTCGATCACGAAGAATGTTACGGCATTACCCATACCGCTCTTGCACTAATTCTTTTTGAGCCGCGCGATAAGCGTATCCGCCATGGTGGCGGGGGTTTCGGCGACTGCGATTCCGGCGGCCTTGAGCGCCTCGACTTTTCCGGAGGCCGTACCTTTTCCACCGGAAACGATTGCACCGGCGTGGCCCATTCGGCGTCCGGGCGGCGCGGTCATTCCGGCAATGAATGCAGCCACCGGTTTTTTGCCCTTGTGTTTGATCCATTCGGCCGCTTCTTCTTCCGCTGAACCGCCAATCTCGCCGATCAAAATCATTGCCTCCGTATCCGGATCCGCTTCGAACAACTGGACCGCGTCGAGGTGCGACATGCCGTTAATTGGGTCTCCCCCGATTCCAATACAGGTCGATTGCCCGTAACCGCGCGACGTGAGTTGCCAGACCGCTTCGTAGGTCAGTGTCCCGGAACGTGAGATCACTCCGATATTTCCGGGCTTGTGAATGTACCCGGGCATAATACCGATCTTGCATGCGCCCGGCGTGATGATGCCGGGGCAGTTAGGGCCTATCAACCGCGATTTTTTGCCGGCCATCTGTTCTTTTACCCGCATCATATCCATGACCGGAATGCCTTCGGTAATGCAAACCACCAGCTCGACTCCGGCATCGACCGCCTCAAGAATCGAATCCGCCGCCGCGGGTGCCGGGACAAAAATCACCGACACGTTGCAGCCAGTTTCCTTTCGAGCCTCAGCTACGGTGTCGAAGACGGGCACTTTACCTTCAAATGTCTGCCCGCCTTTGCCGGGCGTCACGCCGGCTACAACGTTAGTCCCATATTCCATGCATTGGCGGGCATGAAACGCGCCGGCGCTGCCGGTGATGCCTTGAACAACCAATCGAGTATTTTTGTCAACGAGAACGCTCATGGTCGCTCCTCAATGGATGGGCGCTGTCCGGCGAAATGACAAAGCACGAATGACGAATGGAGGGACCGACACTGCCTGCCGAATCATTCCCTCGGTGCGGGTTGCCATCACTGGAATCACCAAATTTTCACTTCGATATGTTTTTACCATTCGTCATCCCTTCGTCATTCGACATTCGATAATTCGTCATTTAAGCGGACGGCGGCGCCTTCCGCTTGTGAACCACCAGTTTGTTCCCGTCCGGATCACGAAACTGCGCCATCCAGCAGACTGGTGTTTCCATTTTCTCGATGTCGAATTTTACTCCTCTTCCCTTCAGCTTTTCGATCACGGCATCGATGTCGTCTACTTCGAATGCAACCGTGGTCCCATCGCGCGATGGTTGCCACGCCGGATGACATCCCACTCCGATGGTTGTCGGCCCGAGATCGTACTCCACCCACGCGCCATCCATCTGGGTGCTGGCGGGCTTCAGCTCGAGCGTTTCCTGATAAAATTTTCGCGCCCGTTCCTGGTCTGAAACCGCAATCGCCACAAATGCAACTTCCTTGATCATGAACAGATGCCCTTTTGATCCTCCGGCTTGAGTTTGTGAATGATA
>DATFCK010000089.1:0-2877 GCA_035253185.1 Chthoniobacterales bacterium
CTCGATATCTGGCGTCGTTAGGCTTCAAAGCGGTTGCCAGCACCTCGGCCGGGTTTGCCTTCTCTCGCGGTTTGCCGGATAACGCGGTTGGGCGTGATGCGGTCCTCGAGCATCTTCGCGAACTGGTCGAGGCTACGGATCTTCCGGTTAACGCCGACTTCGAGAATGGTTTCGCTCACGATCCGAACGGGATAGCGGAGAATGTGCGGTTAGGCGTGGAGACCGGCGTCGCCGGCTTGTCCATTGAAGATTCTACCGGCGATAAATCGCAGCCTTTATATGATCTCCCACAAGCGGTCGAACGAATAGGCGCCGCGCGCCGCGCTATCGACAAAACCGGCTGTGATGTCGTCCTGGTCGGACGGGCGGAATGCTTTTTGGTTGGTAAACCCGACATTGCGGAAACGGTTCGGCGTTTGAAAGCCTACGCGGAAGCCGGCGCGGATTGTCTGTATGCACCCGATATTCAAACTTCCGAGCACGTCATGGCGGTAGTGGAGGCGGTGAAACCAAAACCGGTCAACGTGCTGATCAGTGGTCCCGGGGCGCTTACCGTTGCCGGCGTGGCTGAACTTGGCGTGCGCCGGGTAAGTGTGGGCGGTTCACTGGCCCGGGCGGCCTGGGGCGGATTTATTAGGGCAGCCAAAGTTTTGGCGGCGGACGGGACCTTCGATGGCTTTGAGGGTGCAGCTCCCTTTGCCGAGCTCAACGGTATGTTTCGGGCCATCTCCCAGCCTAACGAGTCGCACCAGTGACCGGAAAGCAGTTTAGGCGGGGTATCAACAGCATTCAGCTGTACCACGACGGCCGGCGTTGGTGGATCGTTACCATCTTCTGGCAGCACGAGCAGCTCGATAGTCCGATCCCGGACAAATATCTAAGTTGTAGCGGCGGTCTATGACCGTCGCATTAAGGATTGTTCGCGTCGCAATCGCTAATGCTCGTTACGGCCCGGAGGGTGCAACTGCGGCGGTGGTAGGGTAACCTGCTTTGGCTAAAACGAGTTCACTTCCTGCGCGAAGCGATCGTTGAGGCCCCGTTCCGTTAGCGCGGAATATCGCAGCGCTATGTAAATATCAGAGATCTGGCGGATCTTTTCCGCGCGATCAGGCAACAATCGCGCGGCGCGCATCGCGAAGTCGCGTGGACCTTCGGCCGGCTCGCGGTTAGCTCCCAGACGGGCAAGTTTCTGACAGAACCTGGCATGAAGAATCTTGATTCGGTCGCGTTCCTGCCGGTCCCGGAATCGGATCCACAGCAGCCACATCGCACCTAACAAGCAAATGGCTGTCAGCGCGCCAGCGGTAAATGTAATGGGATTTTCGACCATACTCGGCAGCGAATTGAACAACGAAAGTTGGGCCGCTTCATCGAAACTTAAAACCCGCGTGTCCCAGGCATAATTCACCGCCTGCCAGGCGAGTCGCGCGGTGTGAAAGATGTGCGACCGCGTCAAATTGCGCACCAGCCCTGACGAATCAGCCGAATTAGCGGTGGTGGCACGCCGTTCCAGGAACCCGCTGAATCCCAGGTTCACCCGATCCGGTGCAACCACGCTGGTGGGGTCGATTCTTTTCCAACCTTGTTCCGGCAACCAGACTTCACACCAGGCGTGGGCATCAGATTGTCGAACCAGAAAGAAACGACCGAGCTCGTTGTACTCTCCTCCCAAATAGCCAACTACGACGCGCGCGGGAATCCCGGCGAGGCGCATCAGCGTGGCAAAACTGGCCGCATAGTGTTCGCAAAAACCAACGCGCCGATTGAACAGAAATTCTTCCAGGTCGCGCTCCGCATACTGGCCGGGCGACAGTGAATATCGAAAACCATTGTTGTTAAAAAACTCGAGTCCGCGCCCAACAATGCGGGCCGGGGTGGCGCCGTCTTTGGTCCACGATTGGGCCAACTCACCAACCGCCGGCGCCACATTCGGCGGGACCTCGAGCAATATTTTGCGTTCCCGCGCGCTTAACTGCTTATTCGCGATCTCGGGAAACGAGTTCACCTCATATTTCCTGGGACTGCGTATGGTCTGCCAGCTCCACAGATAGTTTCCAGCGGCGAGAATCGAGCCGGGAGGCGATTCCGCCGGCCAATCCAGCGCAAACATCCAATGATTGTTGTGCGGCTCGAGCGTGATCACCTGCCTAACGGGAGCCGCCGACGGCAACGTTCGACTCGATCGCGGTATTGCCGCCGGCGCAGCCGCCGATCGCCATTCGAATCCGCGGCCCTCTCGCAATACCGCTCCGCGCCAATAGAGATTGTCGGCCCGTGGCAGCTGTCCATTGGGAAGCTCGGCCCGGAAAGCGACTTCTGAAGAATTGACTAACGAACTGACACTGCCGGGCGCGAGTTCGCCGGAAAATCCGGACCCGCCGACACGACTGCTGGCGAGTCGAAGGCGGAAACCGATGCTAGTCCGCGGGAACAGGAGAAACAGCAGAACGATTAGCGGAATGGCAATGCTAATCAGCTTGACTGCGCGTTGGAGGGGTAGCCAATTTGAATCCGCGCCTGGCCCTCGATGAAATTCGATCAGGGCGGCGACGAGCAGCGTGAACGCCACCAGCACGCAAAGCGCAATTGCGAAGTCTTGTGACAGAAAGAAACCGCAGAGACAAAGAATGAAGCCGATGTTTACCATCACCTGAAACTCACGAGCGGTATGGGCCTCGAGAATTTTCAAGGACATCAGGATGACCACGATGGAAACGCCAGGCTCTATCCCTTCCACTGAACCGTAGGTCACAAAGACAGCCGCGAGAACCACGGCACCGAGCAACAATTTCCAAATTGGCGATCGAAGCCGATAGTCGCGCGGCTCCATCCAGAACTTGGCCGCCAGAACGGCGACGAACAGAACCGGAACCCACA
>DATFCK010000090.1:0-4532 GCA_035253185.1 Chthoniobacterales bacterium
GGCCGTCGTCGAAGGTGATTGCCACCTGATGTTCGCCGCCGGCGCCCTGATGGTACAACGTCGGAAAATGGGGGAACTTCAGATAACTGGCGGTCAGGTAACCATCGCCATCGACCTCGATTTTGCGTTCACCGTCGGATCGAAATTCATCCACCGTCACAATTTCGCCGTCGCCCACATCAGTAATGGTGTCGGTTCCCTTCAAAATCTCGATCGCCTGCTGCGTCTCGTCGGCCATCTTGAACATGCGGTTGACGTTGAGCGCGCTCCAGATGGCGGCGTCTTCCGTGCCTAACCGGTATAAGGCGAAGCCACCGGCCCTGAGTTCACGGATAAGGCGCAGCTCGTTCAGCATGGTGACCACGTCCAGGAACCAGACGGTGTGCACCTTGCCGCCATCTTCATAATAAAAGTATGGGTTGTAGTCGGGCCCGGTCACCCATGCCGAAGGGATCTCCGCGTTGCTGGCGCGACTCATCGCTTCGGGAAAACTGATCAGCTCTGCTTTTTTTGCGCCTTCAGTCCAGTCGTATCCGTAACTTCCAACCGCAACGATCCATTGGCGGGTATCAGAATCCTCCAGCAGCACGCGCAGCCATCCTTCAAACCAGGAACGCGAGGCCAACGGACCAGGCGCTTCCACATCCGAGGTTTCGTCGAACAACAATGCCACGAAGCGGTCTACGGTCTCCGAAAGGACTTCGAAATCGATGTAATCGACGTCCTGTCCGGGTTGAACGCACAGCCACAGTTCCTTGCCATCGTCATGCAACGCGTCGGCGAATTTTTCGATGAACGCGGTAATGTCGCGCTTGTAGGCGGGATCGATTTGTTCCCAATCCACCACCACGCCGGTGGCTTTGGCGTTGCGCAACACATCAATTACCTCGCGAATGAATCGTTGCTGCCGCTCGGCCGGGCCATGCGCCAGATTTTCGACCGCTTCCGGTTGCCAGCTGTCTCCTGCCAGATTGGTTAAGAGCGGCATCAACGCGATGCCCTTGTTGGCCGCCAATTTAGGCAACCGCGCATCGGCATCGATTTGCAATTCGCCCGCCCCATTGACCACCGCCATCCATTCCGGGCATAGATGCGTGATCTGGGCGGCGTGCTGTTCCAGCGACGAAAAGCTGTAGGGGTCGCCATTTATATAGAACGCGAGGCGCACTTCGGTATCGAAAGCCTTCTTTCGCGGCCGCGACCCAGCGCCCGGTGCTGCCGGCGGCGTCTTCTTTGCCGCCTGGCGGGCGGCGCCAAATTTTTGCCACAACAGCGATGCCGCCGTCGGTTGGGCCGGATTCTTGGTTTGCAGGGCTTTGAGTTGTCCTTTCAGCTGCCGCAACGTCACCGGTACCCGTATTTGCGGAGCGACGAACAGCGTCTGAACGAAGACGATCGCGCCTAACAAGACCAGAATTCCGCCGAGAAGGAGAATCAGCCGAAGCCGGGGCCAGCGTTTACCAGCAGGATCGGAAAAAACAAAAGGGGTAACCGCGTGCGGCGGAAGATGATCCATCGAAGTTCGGGGTATATTCGCCGACAGGCGCTAGGAAGAAAACGTCATTCTTACAACGGTGTTAGCATTCGACAGTGCCTGTGGTCACGCGTTGAAGCGAGTTTGTCGGACTGGTCAGACCTGTCGGACAGTGTCTGACACCTTCTTCCATTGAGCGTCGAGAGTGGAGCGTTCAGCGTTGAGCGTTGGACGTTGAACGTTGAACGTTGAACGTTTAGTCCCCTTCTTTCTTCCACTCCTCCGCCAACGTTTTCGCCATTTCGCCTGCCCTTTTCCGCAAAAGCTGCCGCGCGTTCTTTACCGATTCAGTTTTGTCGACGGTGGGCGATCGCAATTGATACACACCATGAAACACCTCACCAATTATTTTCTCATCCTGGGCCTCGCCCACAACCGCCAACACCCGTTTGTGATGTTTCCTGGCCAGCCTCGCAATAGCTGCCGGCGCCTTGCCGTCTAACGTCTGAGCATCCAATCGGCCTTCGCCGGTAACGACTACATCCGCGCGCTTGATATGGTTTTCGATTCCGATCATCTCGGAGACCAGATCGAATCCCGGACATAACGTGGCATTGACGAAGGCCATCAACCCAAAGCCAAGGCCGCCGGCCGCGCCCGCGCCCGGTATCTCTGGACTAACGGGACGGACTTGTCGCATCACAACCTTGGCCATTCGCTTCAAAATCTTTTCCAGTAGCTCGACCTTGGCTTCGTCCGCGCCTTTTTGGGGACCGAAAACCCGGGTTGCTCCGTGAGGGCCATAAAGCGGATTTCGGACATCAGCTGCGCCCACGACCGGCGGCAATGTAAGATTTCGCGGCGTATCAATCTGCTTTAGCGTGCGCAGCTTGTTAACCGCGATGCGCACCTGTATTCCTTCGCCATCAAAAAAACGATAACCAAGGGCGCGAGCCAGACCAAATCCGCCATCGTTGGTCGCGCTGCCCCCTAGTCCGACCACGATCTCACGGACGCCACGGCGGGCGGCATCGACAATCAGTTCACCTACTCCAAATGTGGTGGCCTTCAATGGATCAAGCTCTGCCTCGGTTAGGCGTCGCATGCCGGCAGCCTCACTCATCTCGATAACAGCGATCTTGTGTTCGTCGAGAATCGCGTAACGACACTCGATCTGCCGTCCGAGAGGATCATGCGCCGGGCAGTTAATCCACGAACCTCCCAGCGCTTGGCAAAGCACTTCCGCCGTTCCATCACCGCCGTCGGCAATGGGGATCACATCGATCTCCGCCTTGGGTAATATTTCCTGAATGCCCGCGCCAATCTCCTTCGCCACCTCCGCCGCGGTCAGACAGCCTTTAAATTTATCAGGGGCAACCAGGATGCGCATGGAGACGTCGAATTGTTAAAGCCGTTACGGCGTTAAATCGGCAAGCCATAATCGTGCTCGCCGCGCGGTCCACCTTCGATTTTAGGGTCATTCCTGCTGATCATCGTAGCCCGGCGATACCGATTATTTCGCGGCAGGAATTCTGTCTTCCCCCCGGCCATTGGCAAGATGCCAATGCGACCTTACTTTGGAGGTCCCATGGGCAGCAGCTTTGGCCGGTTCTTTCGAATAACGACCTTTGGCGAATCACACGGCGGTGGTGTAGGTGTCGTCATCGATGGTTGCCCGCCTAACATCGAGCTCGGAACCGCCGATATTCAGCGCGAACTGGATCGACGACGGCCCGGCCAGAGCAAAATCACTACTCAACGCAGTGAGCCCGACCGGTGTGAAATTCTGTCCGGCGTTTTCGACGGCAAAACCCTCGGCACTCCCATTGCCATCCTGGTGCGGAATAAAGATGCGCGTCCGGAAGCATACGTCGCTTTAAAAGATACCTATCGGCCGTCGCACGCCGATTTCACTTATGAAGCCAAATATGGGATCCGTAACTGGCAGGGCGGCGGCCGGGCGTCCGCGCGCGAAACCATAGGGCGCGTCGCCGCCGGAGCAGTAGCGACGAAGGTTCTGCAGGCTTTGTTCCCGGATTTTGAAGTGATCGCTTACGTCGAACAAATTCACGATCTTCAGGCGAGCGTCGATATCAACAGGGTGACCAGACCGCAGGTGGAAGCGAACATCGTTCGCTGCCCTAACGAACGAATGGCAAAACAAATGATTTCGCTGATTGAATCCACTCGGGCTGCCGGAGATTCGTTAGGGGGAATCATCGGATGCGTGGCCCGCGGCCTGCCGGCGGGGCTGGGTGAGCCGGTATTCGACAAACTCGAGGCCGATCTGGCCAAGGCGATGTTGAGTTTACCGGCCACCAAAGGCTTTGAGATCGGCTCGGGATTTACCGGCGCGCGAATGCGCGGTTCCGAGCATAACGACGCATTTAAAGTGCGCGACGGCCGGGTTCGAACTGCTACCAATCGGTCCGGCGGAATCCAGGGCGGAATCAGCAATGGCGAACCGATCTATTTTCGGGTTGCGTTCAAGCCGACCGCCACAATTGCTCGTCAGCAGAACACGGTGACTCGAAATAAGCAGAATACCCAGCTCGCTGCCCGCGGCCGGCATGATCCTTGTGTGTTGCCACGCGCGGTACCGATGGTGGAAGCCATGTGCGCTCTGGTGCTGGCGGATCATGCCTTACGCCAGCGAGCCACGAATCTCGCCGGCGCTGGAACCCGCGACGTCACCACAGCCCACCTTAACAGTCCTCAGATAAAAAAACGCAGATGAGATCGCTCTCACCCAGTTATGAAGAGGGATTTTGTCGCGCCTCGCTAGTGGCGCAGACAATCCTGTCTGCGATTCCCGGCAGCCTGGTCACGCGGTGGAAGATTGGGCCTGGACTGAACAAAATGCTGCCGCTGAACCGGCAGACAGGATTGTCTGGCTCACATCACTCACTCCGCAAATGAATCCGCCAGCACCACCTCTTGGTTCGCACATCTGGCAACTGGTGTTCATCTCGTTTGCCGTTGTGCTGGTTCTGTTCGAGGTCATCCGCGGCTGGAATCGAGGTATCGCGCGGCAACTCGCTAAACTCGCGGCATTAAT
>DATFCK010000091.1:0-2229 GCA_035253185.1 Chthoniobacterales bacterium
ATTATACCGCGAGTTGCGCGAGAGGTTCTCGCTTACCGCCGATGATCTGCCACATTCGCCGCAATCGCGCATGGCGGAATGACTTCGCTTCGCTTCGTCACGTTAAACCGTTGAAACGTTACATCGTTGAATCGTTCCAGATCTTACGCTTTGACGCTTAACTAGTTTAACGATTCACTACAACGAAGCGCAGCGGAACTATCCGGATTTCGAGCCGATAATTCTGCCATTGGACGTTGAGCGTTGGACGTTGAACGTTGAGTGCGATCGGAGATCGTATCCCAATATGATTCGCCGCTCCTCTGCTTTTGCCGCCGACGCCGTGATGTGCGGGCTGATCAATATACTGCAGTCACGGCATCGACTCGATGCCGGCAGCCGGGAAGCCATGGTCCGTTACTTCGAGGAGCAGGAGCCTCTAACGCTCGACGAATATTACTGCGCGCCTAACGGATACCAACCGCCCGCATTTAATGGCAGCCAGAATATTATTTCCTGGCCCAGCCCGCTCCAAACCGGTTTCCCGGCTAACGATACCGTGCGAGCCGATCTTTTTCCATGCGCTGCGGGCTGGAACCGGCCCACCGTCTTGATGCTCCATGCACTGATGTCTGCCAGTTCGATCGGCTACCGTCGCTGGGCGCAACATTTCAATTCGTTAGGATGGAATGCTTGCTTCGTTCATTTGCCTTATCATTATTCCCGGGTGCCGCCCGGTTACTTCAATGGCGAGCTCGCGATCACCGCCAACCTGGTGCGAAACGCCGAAGGACTGCGGCAAAGCGTGGTCGAATTGCGACAGTTGATGCAGTCGCTACGCAATCAGGGTTGCGCTGAGTTCGGCATTCTCGGGACCAGTTACGGTGCCTGGGTCGGAGCTCTGACAGCCTGCCTGGAGCGAGACCTTCGATTTGTCGCACTGATGGCGCCGATCGTGAACGTCGAACACGCCATCTGGCAAAGTCCGGCCGCGATGTACATGCGACGCGAGCTTCGCCGGGTGAAAATCGATCAGCCATTGGTTTCCCGATATATTCGCCTGGCTTCTCCCGGACATCACCAGCCTGTCGTCAGCACCGATCGGATCTTGTTCGTGGCCGGCGAGTTCGACCACGTAGCGAGAGTCGAACATATCGAAGAGATCCATCACCGCTGGCGCGGCTCGGAGTTGCTAAAGATTCCACAAGGCCATTTCGGATACCGGATGATGCGTGAAACCGTTAGGCGACTCCAGGAGAAAGGGGTTTTGTAGCCGCGGCGCTGCGTCGCCGCGCAAAAGTTAGGTACAGATTAATTTCGTATATACGAAATTAATCTGTACGGCTAATCCAGCCAATTCATTGCCGCCAAAAACCGGCGAAACTCCGAATCGTCGGTCGACAAAGCCGGCAACCATTCACCAGCCGGCTCCCGGATCCACCAGCTTTTCTGACCGAGTGGCGCGAATCGATACCGATACAATCGGGCACGAATGTATTTCGGTGGAGTATCAGGAAATGGATTGTTCGCCAGCAACGAAAGCGTGCCGGCGTCGTTATGCAGGAGTCGCCAGACAAAATGCAGCGTCCACGGGTAATCAGACGGTGACGACATCGCAGCAAACCAGATTTGCCAGTCTATCCGTGGTTGATAAGGCGCGATAAACGGCGGCCTTCTATCCGGATCACCTGGTTTCGCCTTGAACTCGTAAGGCCGCCATTGGGTATCGCCCGTGATCATCTCGTCCGTCGTTCCTTCAAAAATGATTTCGTTCCGCTCCCGGCCGACGACTCCGAACGCGCCATAAGTGTTCACCAGCTCCAGCGGATCAAACGATGTGTTCATCGCCTGCCGGCTCGACACCAAATTCATAACCGGATTACGACTCAGCCAAATCACCGTAGCCGCCAGGATCAGCACCACGATCTGTTGAACCAATGCAAGTTGCGGGATCGAATCCGGGCGGTCAGCACGCCGGATCAGCCGGTTCGGCAGAATTTTTCTCCAGAACGTGTCATCGAAGCACGCCAGGAACGGAATGATGGTCACGTAATTCAGAAATGAAAGGTTCCCGCTAATGATGAGGAGCAGTTGGAAGCTCACCAGTAAAACACCGGCAACGTGGCAGGCTGTCCGGGGACCGAACGAAAACCAGGGAACGATCAGCTCGATGAAATGGTTCCACCCGGTCCCGAATTTGTGAAACCAATGCGGCGCAAAATGAAGATACCGACTGATTGGGCTCGGGAT
>DATFCK010000092.1:0-2123 GCA_035253185.1 Chthoniobacterales bacterium
CGGCTCTGCTTCACCGCGAGATCAACGATTTCACCGATCGCGCCGGCGGCACTGAAATCGATGGCCACATCGCACACTTTCAGTCCGGTCTCGATCGAATCGCCGGCATCAACCGTAGCCGTGATCGAAACTCCATCGAGATGCCTGGCCGCGTCAGCCACGGCCTGGCCCATACGTCCGCGGGATCCTATAATGCAGACTCTGACTACGCTATCGGCCACGCTGGATCGGCCTGTTAGGCCACCTTCTGGTGAGGCCGGGAGTTCTCGCGGTTTTGCCGAAATGCGTCGAGCGTTCGGCGGAGCCGCTCCTGGTTCGCTTCAGTCATTGGGCATAACGGCAGGCGCACATCGCCGGAGAACGTGCCGGCCCAGGCGAGAGCAGTCTTCACCGGCACCGGATTAGGCTCGATAAAAAGATCCTTGAACAGGGGGAACAATAGCCGGTGGAGATTCTCGGCCAGTTTCACATCGCCACGTTGATGGGCGTTTACCAAGCTCACCACCTCGGCCGGCAACAGATTCGACGCCACACTCACGACCCCCACTGCGCCAACCGCCATGAAGGGCAACGTTAACGAGTCGTCACCGCTCAGGACGGTAAGCGAATCGCCGAAGCGTCCGCGCAATTCACTCACTCGATCAACGCTGCCACTGGCTTCCTTGATCGAAACGATGTTGCGGCACGCACCCGCCAGGCGGACTACCGTTTCCACTCCGATATCGACCCCGCATCGGCCCGGTATATTATAAAGCATGATTGGCAGACTGGTGGACTGCGCAATCGCTCGGAAATGCTGAAAAAGGCCTTCCTGGCTCGGCTTATTGTAGTATGGCGCTACGATAAGCAGTCCATCCACGCCTAACGTCTGCGCTTGTTGTGACGCTTGAATCGCGTCCCGGGTCGAATACGAACCGGTTCCGGCCAGGACCTGGCACCGCCCACCGGCCACTTCCACACATTTTTGAATCACGGCGTGACGCTCGTCGTGCGAAAGCGTCGGAGCCTCGCCGGTGGTGCCGACCGCAACAATCCCGGTAATGCCCGCGGCAATCTGCGATTCGATGAGTTTCGCCAGCGCTTCGAAGTCTACCGCATCGTTGCGAAACGGTGTAACCAGTGCTGTGAAAGTTCCGCGAAACATGTAGTCGTTAGACTTCGATCGTGCCTTCGAACACAAACTCGGCCGGCCCGGTCAGGGTGACATCGCGGAATCGATTGCCGTCGCGCTCGAAATCGACCGACAGTTCGCTGCCGCCGCGAACCAGAACCGTGATCGGACCGCGCACATTTTCCAGGGCCGCGAATACCAAAGCGCTGGCCACTACCCCGGTGCCACAGGCGAGCGTTTCATCTTCGACGCCTCGCTCGTAAGTGCGGATTGAAATGCTTTGTCCTCCGCGCTTTTCCAAAAAATTCGCATTGGTACCTTTAGGGACAAACATTTCATGGTGACGAAGCGCCGCCCCCCGTTCCCGCACTTGAACCATGTCGACTCGTGACACCGGCACTACCACATGCGGGACGCCGGTATTAATGACATGGACAATCGCGTCTTCGCCCTCGAGCTGCAGTTTGACGTTCAATCGCAAATCGGTTGGATCGCTCATTTCCAGCCGAACTCGTTCGCCCTGAATCGTGGCGCCGATGATGCCGGCCGGGGTTTCGAAGGTAATCGGCCCCAGAACGCCCGTCACCTTGTTGGCAAACCGGGCGAAACAGCGCGCACCATTTCCGCACATCTCCGCTTCACCGCCATCACGGTTGTAGTAACGCATACGGAAATCAGCGCCGTTAGACGCTTTCTCCAATAGCAGGATTCCATCCGCACCCACCCCCCTATGACGATCGCAAATTTTCGAGATTTGATCCCGGGTCAGCTTAATGCCGCCGGCCCGATTATCCAGCATCACGAAGTCGTTGCCGGCTCCGTTCATCTTGAAGAATCGCAGCATCTAATTGACGTAGCACACTCCCTGCTGAATGCCAGTGCGTCCAAAGTTGCCGTTGGGCGATTCGCGACGTTATTAGCTCATGCGGAAAAAAGCCCTTTTGATAATCCTCTGTTCCTTGCTGGGAGCCGGTCTGGTAGCAGCCGAGGATTTCAATGCGTTGGTGCTGCA
>DATFCK010000093.1:0-2205 GCA_035253185.1 Chthoniobacterales bacterium
ATTGTGGCAAGGGCGCCAATCACACCGAGAGCGGTGCCGGCGAGGATGTCAGGTAATGCATGACGCCGAAGATACAAACGCGACCAGACAACAAGTATCGCAAGCGCGAGCGCTATTAACCCGCTGAAAAGATTGATCCGAAGAAGGATGACGGTGCAGTAGAAGGCAAACAGCGCGTGCAGAGAAATCTTTAGAAACCGATTGATGAGCGCCGCGATTACTAACAATGCAACCGTGACCATGGCTCCCTGCACTATAAAGCTCGGAGCCCGCAGAAGGAGCAACGCCACGATCCCGCCGATCCACAACAGGATGGCTCGCGGATAAAACCGGGTGCGTTCCGTCCGGATTGAAACATCAGCGTCGCTCCATTGGCCAAGACGAACGCCTCGAGCGAGCAACCATGCCGTGGGTAAGACGACCGCGACGATCAGAACGCTCAAGACGGATAGGCCCACCCGGTTGGCCAGGCGGAAAATGACAACCAGCGTCAGAGAGGCGGACGCAAAAACCAGCGGATGGCCAATCCACGAAATCGCCCGAGCGAATTTCCACACCGCTCCGCGGTGGCCCGGCGATGTTTCAGAAAGGGTCGGCTCGGCACCGGTCATCATCCGACGACCGTGCCGCTGACTTCCCCGAACCCAATCCGGTACCCCTCACCCTGACACCAACCGGTAATTATCAAATCGTCACCGTCTTCGAGCCATCGGCGGGTCTCACCATTGGGAAGCTTGATTGGATTCGCACCGCGCCAGGTTAATTCCAACATGCAACCGCGCGACTCCTCGGCAGCTCCGCTAATGGTACCGCTGGCCAGCAGATCGCCCGGCTGCAAATTGCACCCGCCGACGGTGTGATGGGCTAATTGCTGCGAGATACTCCAGTAAAGATTCTGGAAGTTAGTCCGGGTAATAACGTGAGGTGTTTTCATGCCCGGCGCTCGAAGGCCGGCTTCGAGATTGATATCGAATGTGAAATCGTTAGGGAAACGCAGATATGGGAGGGGTGCCGGATCCTGAGCAGGCAAAGGTTTTTGAAATGGCGCCAGCGCATCGAGCGTTACGATCCAGGGCGAAATGCTAGTGGCGAAATTCTTAGCCAGAAACGGCCCTAACGGTTGATATTCCCATGCCTGAATATCGCGGGCGCTCCAATCGTTCATCAGAACGAAGCCGAATATATGCTCGGCGGCACGATCAACTGGTATCGGTTCACCTAACGAATTACCGGGGCCGACCAGGAACGCCATTTCCAGCTCGAAATCAAAACTCTTGCTCAAACCAAACACCGGCTCGGTCGCGTCGGGCGGTTTGGTTTGGCCCTTGGGGCGGCGGACTGGCGTTCCGCTAACGACGATTGAGCTCGCCCGGCCGTGATACGCTACCGGAAGCCACTTCCAGTTAGGCATCAACGCGTTTTCGGCGCCGCGCAACATCGTTCCGACGTTGTGGGCATGGTGATAGGAAGAATAAAAGTCGGTATAATTGCCAACCCGCACCGGAAGTTGCATGGTGACCTCGCTCTGGCGGTGAAACACCTGCTTTCGCAAGTGAGCGTCGTCGCGTAGCACGGGCGTGTCCGCACTCAGCAAGTGCTGCAAGGTTTGTCGCGCTTGTTGCCAGGTCGACCGACCCTGCGACAGAAATTCATTCAACGAATCCTGCCCAAATACGGAAGACGCGGTTTTGGAAAAAGGGAAATGTCCTGCCGCCTCGAGCGCGGCCAGGTCGACCACCAGTTCGCCTAACGCCACTCCGGCGCGCGCTGCTTCGCCGGCGCGGGGCTTAAAGATTCCGAAGGGGAGGTTTTCAAGCGGGAAATTGGAATCGGGTGGAATCTCGATGAACGACTTCAGGGGCATCCCCGAATCTTAGGGCCTTTCTAAGAAACGCCAAGCGATCGTAAGATCGGCTTCTACAGATACGCGCTGGGCTGAATGTTTTTTTGAAACCGGCCAAGCACCCTGGGATTGTCATCCCGAGGCCGGATCGCGACTGGGCGGAGCGTTGACCTCACCTACTAGCGTGACGCAGTCCGCATTTGCGAGATCCCTCCACTTCGGTCGGGATGACACGGCTAATTTCGAGAATGTTGCCGCGAATACAAGGAATCCAATCCCTCAGCGCTCGGCAAAACTACATCGATTTCCCTGCTGCCCGTGAAAAATCGGAAAACCGTTCGGTGACCTTGTCCGGCTCCGCG
>DATFCK010000094.1:0-6596 GCA_035253185.1 Chthoniobacterales bacterium
AACTCAGACGGATCGTTCGATCGTCCCCGAACGCGGCCCCGGGAACGACCGCCACGTTCGCCTTGCTCAGCAGCCGATCAGCGAAGTTTTGCGACGTTAGGCCGAGCTGGCTGATGTTGACCAGCACATAGAACGCGCCTAACGGTTTCACCGCGGTAATGTTCGGGATCTTCGAAATGCGGTCGAACATGTAATTGCGACGCATATCAAACTCCTCGCGCATATCGGCCAGAGGCTGTTGATCGCCTTTTAACGCGGCGATTCCGGCTCGCTGCACGAACGACGCCGGATGCGATGTGCTATGGCTCTGAATTGAATCCACCGCCTTCGCCACCGCTTCCGGCGCGGCCAGATATCCCAAACGCCATCCCGTCATCGCATACGACTTACTGAAACCGTTAACGGTCAAAGTCAGATCAGCCGCTTCCTTGGACAGCGAAGCAATGCTCACGTGCTGCACATCATCGTAAACGAGCTTCTCGTAAATTTCGTCGGACAAGATGTAGATGTCCTCTTCCGCGGCCACATCCACGATCGCCTGCATTTCTTCGCGGGTATAAACCGCGCCGGTCGGATTGCCTGGACTGTTCAAAATCAACATTTTGGTCCGGGGCGTCATGGCGTTCTCGAAGTCTTCGGCGCGCATTTTCCAGCCGCCACGCTCAGTCGTGGGAACGATGACCGGATCGGCCCCGGCCAGACGCACCATGTCGGGATAACTCACCCAATAAGGCGACGGAATGATGACCTCGTCACCCGGCTGGCAAGTGGCTAAAACCGCATTGTAACACGAGTGCTTCGCGCCATTGCTCACGATGATCTGACTGGCCCGATAGGTAAGCTGATTGTCAGCTGCAAGTTTTTCGGCAATTGCCTGGCGCAACTCGGGAATTCCCGAACTTGGAGTGTATTTGGTAAACCCAGCTTCAATCGCCTCGATCGCGGCGCGCTTGATATGTTCGGGAGTATCGAAATCCGGTTCGCCGGCCCCGAACCCGCACACGTCGATGCCTTCGGCTTTCATCGCCTTGGCCTTGCTGTCGATCGACAGCGTCAGGGAGGGGGTTAATTGGGCGGCACGGGAGGAAATTTCCATGTGAGAGTAATTAGTTTGCAAAATTCAGGGAGCGCACACTATTGGCGACGATAGAAGTTTTCAATCAAAGGTTTAAAGTTGTTTTCGTCCACGCGGATGATGCCCATTTCGCGTTTGGCATTCTCAACCGAATCTGACGCATGAGCGGCGTTGACCATGATCGTTTGCCCGAATTCCTTTCGGATTGAACCGGGCGGCGCTTTGGCCGGATCGGTTGGGCCCAGAACATCGCGAATCTTTTTCACCGCATTTTCTCCCTGATAAACAATCGCGATGCATTTCTCGCTGCCCGGCGCGTTGCGCTGGTCGGGCGGACATTCGCTCGGTTTCCTGCCCGCCATGAACTCGACGATGCTTTCCCAGTTCGCGCGTCCGTTCTCCGGTCCGAGTTTATCCTGCAACACCGGCAGCACCGGCCCGTAGAATTCCTCAGCCTCGGCCACGCTCATCCGGTGCACTTTGAAGCCGACAATATAAAGACCGGAGCGCGAAAAAACCTCGATCACATTGCCGGGACGCAGATTCGGGAATTTAAAATTGTCCGGCTTGATCAGGACGAGCGTCTTTTCAACCGCGCCTTTGTCGGGAAACGCAATTGCGCGATCGAGAATTCCGCCGTCGGAATCGGAAAATTCCGCCCACAGCTTTAAATCACGCTCAACCGCCTGCGGTTCGAATGCGGCCAGTACCGCCGGCTCAAAATAGGTGACTTTGCCGGCATCATCGGTGATGTAGTCGCCGAACGTATCGCGAATAGTCTCGCCGCTGGTGCGTTCGTGAACGATGTAGCCCACCGCGCGGTGAACCTTTTCAACCGCATCCTCGCCGCGGAGGACGAGGACCATCACCCGGGCGCGCTGACCTGATTTTTCGCCGGTAAAATTGTTCAGGACATACTGCCGGATCAGCTCCTGGGTCGCGCGATTTTCGGCATCGGTTTCGGTGACGATATTCTCGGCATAACGAGCGATAAGCTCTTTGCTCGGGGTAAACATTCGCGCGGCGGCGACATCGAGGCCGGTCCGCGATATGAGCCGCGCTATAATCCCGCCGGTGCGCGATTTACGCATCGAATAAGGCGTAACAATGACGTAGGAAAGTTGCTCGGTTTGCATGTCTGTGCCGCGGCTCTTGTTAAACCGCGTATGTGCAGAAAAACCGAAGCCGCTTGGCTGCGGGAAACATTGGCGAGGGACGGCAGAGGCGTCAAGTGCACGGCTGGCGACAAATGGTCACAAGCGAAGGTGGATCGGCCGCTTCCCGGGCGCGATAGTGAATTAAGACACCGCCGGAGCTCATGATGACGGCTACAGTCATAAGCCACGACCCGGAAGCTAAGCATCCAAAGCTATGTCATCCCGAGCGTAGTCGAGGGATCTCACAAATGCGGAAGGCTAAGCATCCAAAGCCATGTCATCCCGAGCGTAGTCGAGGGATCTCACAAATGCGGAAGGCGTCACGCTAATAGGAGAGATCCTTCGGCTTCGCTCAGGATGACAACCGTAGGGTGTTAGGCGGCGACAGCGACCGAAAAGCTGTCTGGTGCTAATCTGTGTGATCAAGACCGGTCACCAACATGGCGACCCATTTCCCGCGACGTCGCGTTTCAATTATTTTGAAATCGTTAGGCTTGAGCGCTTTTAGAACCGCGTCTTCCTGATCACGCATGATTCCGGACAAAATGAGCCACGGAACTCTTTTTAATCCCGGCATCACATCGATCAGCAATTCGCTGAACAAATTCGCGGTCACCACATCGGCTCGCGACGGCAAACGCCATCTGCGAACGTCCGCCACCGCGAAATGAATACCGGTAATTTTATTGAGTCGCGCGTTTCCTTTTGCGGTCGAGATCGCGACCGGATCGTTATCAATCGCCACAATTACTCCCGCGCCGAGTCGCTTCGCGGCCAGCGCGAAAATGCCGGAACCGGTGCCGAGATCAGCCAGCGACCAACCGGGTTTCCAATGCCGGGTGAGTTGTTCGAGCAAACGCAGCGACATCGCGGTGGTAGCGTGTTGTCCCGTGCCAAACGCTGCGCCTGCTGGAACTGCAATGTGGGAGGGGCCTGAGCGCCCGGACGGTAGGCCGTGACTGCGAGATTGGGACGCTGAGGTCGCTCCCACATTAGTAATCACCAGCCGTTTACCGATTCGGAGCGGAGCCGTTTTCTGTTCGCGACAGAAACGCTTCAGCCAAGCGCCGGGAAGTTTGTTGAAATGGCCTCCGAAGCGTCGCTGCAAATCGCTCGCCTGGTTACGGCGCGGAAACGCGATCTCGACCGTAATTCGTTTTCGGCCCGGTCGTTCTATAACCGCAACCTTGTTACCCGCCAAATCGCGAAGAACTTCTTCGTTCGCATTCCACCAGGACGGTGAGGCTAGCCTTTGCCACAAATACATGCGTCAATAGCGGAGTGAAGTTGCACGGTATTCACCACATCACTGCTATTGCCAGTGATCCGCAGCGCAATCTCGATTTTTATACCCAACTTCTCGGGCTTCGGCTGGTGAAACGCACGGTGAACTTCGACGATCCAAGCGCCTATCATTTTTATTATGGCGATCGCATTGGAACGCCGGGCACAATCCTGACGTTTTTCCCGTGGCCGGGTGCGCGCCGGGGATCACGCGGCACCGGCCAGGTCGTGTCCACCAGCTTTGCCATTTCCCGCACGGCGGTGGACTTCTGGCGCGACCGGTTACAAGAGTGGCATGTCGCCGCCGAAGCAATGCCCGATCGTTTCGGCGATCAGGCGCTGCGATTCACTGATCCGGATGGTTTGCTCCTGGAATTCGTCACCACCGAACACGAAAACGATTTTGTAGCGCAGCCCGACGATTCGTTAGTCCAAGGCGCATTCGCGCTTAAAGGTTTTCATGCGCCGACGCTCGAATTGCAACGGAGTGCCCTAACCGTTCAGTTGTTGACCGAAGTTTTCGGATTCGAGTTGATCGGCGAGGAGGGAAATCGACGCCGATTCGGTGTCGATCCGCACCGGCCTAACAAGCAGATCGATCTGGTGGAGCGTCCGGACGGATCGTTCGGTCACATCGCCGCCGGAACCGTGCACCACATTGCATTTCGGGCTGCTAACGATGACGAACACCAGGAATGGCGAAGTAAGCTCGCTGAGCTCGGGTTCGGCGTCACTCCGGTGATCGATCGGCAATATTTTCATTCAATCTATTTCCGCGAGCCGGGGGGTATTTTGTTTGAACTGGCAACCGACGCGCCCGGATTCGCAATTGACGAGCCAGTGGAGAACCTTGGCGAAGGCCTGCGATTACCGGCCCAATACGAACCGCACCGGACTGAAATCGAGCGGATTTTGCCGCCGTTAACGCTACCTCATCCAAAGCGGCGGAGCACTGCCGCATTCCAAAAAGCAAGCGCGGAATGAGCGCTGTCGCACGGCCACCCGGCAGCTGCCGGAGAGTCCGGTGCTGGAACGCCGGTCCGGCTCGGACCACCGCTTCGATCTGCCCATCAATCAGCGTGCCGACCGAAGGCAATAATTCATGTCTAGGCCAAAATGGTTACAGGGATACTTTGAAAAACAATGACTGATCTGGGTTTTATCCACCGATTCGAACCCGGAAAATCGAAGCGAACGTTGCTGCTACTGCATGGCACCGGTGGCGATGAAAATGCCTTGATCGAGCTCGGACGCGCGATTGATCCGGACGCCGCGTTGTTAAGTCCCCGCGGAAAGATCCTCGAGAATGGTGCACCGCGATTTTTCCGCCGGCTGGCCGAAGGGGTTTTCGACGAAGCGGATGTCGTTAGGCGAGCCGCCGAACTATGCGATTTCGTTGATGCCGCTATTGCCGAATATCGAATCGACGCCGCCCAATTGACGGCAGTGGGTTATTCCAACGGTGCCAATATTGCCGCAGCGATGCTTTTGCTCGACAAGGCGATATTTAAAACGGCGATCCTGTTTCGGGCGATGGTGCCGCTGTCGAATCTGGAGCGAACACCCAGTCTCGGCGGAAGACGTATTCTGCTCTCGGCCGGAAAATTCGATCCCATCGCCCGAGCGGATACGGTCGGCGCTCTGGCGGGCATGCTTCGGCAGGCCGGCGCCGACGTCACCGTGCAGATTCACGCCATCGGGCACCAATTAACCGCTGAGGACGTGACGGCCGCTCACCACTGGCTGAGCGAGAATTCGTAGTCCCCGAAGGCAAAACTTTGAAATTTCGCGCTACGCGTTGAAGTTGACCTTGAGGCCTTCGTCCAAGTAGATAAGCCCCTTCCTTTATGCTCATTGTCATGAACGCCACCGCCAGTCAGGGCGACGTCAACAACGTCGTTCGGGTGGTGGAATCGCTAGGATTTCGCGCTCATGTCATGCCGGGCGCAACCCGAACCGCCATCGGCGTGACCGGGAACCAGGGTGCGGTCGATCTGACTCATTTCGAAAATTTGCCCGGTGTCGCTGAAGCCATTCGGGTAACCAAACCTTATAAGCTGATCACGCTCGATCTGCGGCCTGAACGCACGGTCGTTGATCTGGGCGACGGCGCAAAAATCGGCGATGGATCGCTCGCGATCATCGCCGGGCCGTGTTCGATCGAGAACGCTAAGCAGGCCTTTGCGGTGGCGGAGGCTGTTAAAAAAAGCGGGGCGCAATTTTTTCGCGGTGGCGCTTTCAAGCCGCGCACTTCTCCCTATTCATTTTCCGGCCTCGGCAAAGACGCACTAAAGATCCTGGCCGAAATTCGCGAGCGCTACGGCTTGAAGATTGTCACTGAAGCGCTGGACGAGGCGAACGTAGATCTAATTGAAAAATATGCCGATATGCTGCAGATCGGCGCTCGCAACATGCAGAACTTTACGCTGTTGCGCAGAGTGGGACGTTCCAAACTGCCGGTGCTGCTAAAGCGCGGAATGGCGGCGACGCTGGAAGAATGGTTGTTAGCCGCTGAGTATGTGATGGCCGAGGGAAATTATCAGATCGTGCTGTGCGAGCGCGGAGTACGGACGTTTGCCCAACATACCCGCAACACCCTGGACCTGGCGGCGGTTCCGGCAGTTCGCCGGATTTCGCATTTGCCGGTGATTGTTGATGCGGCTCATGGAACTGGGCGTGCCTACATGGTTACTCCGCTGGCCAGGGCAGGGGTGGCGGTCGGGGCCGACGGCTTAATGATAGAAGTCCATTGCCGTCCCGATGAAGCGCTATCCGACGGCGCGCAATCGCTGACGCTTGATGAATACGAGCAGATGGTGCGCGAGGTGCAATCCATCCACAAAGTGATTTCGCGTAACGGTCGTTAGGGGACTTTTACTGTAGCGGCGGTCTACGACCGCCGCATTATCTCATCTGAAACGCCAGGAAGTGCGACGGTCATAGACCGCCGCTACAAAGACAGAAAATTCGCCAGTAATTTTTTGCCTTCGGTCGTTAGGATTGATTCCGGATGGAATTGAACTCCGTGGACGGGGAAACGTTTGTGCTGTAGGCCCATGATTTCCCCGTCATCGGTCTCC
>DATFCK010000095.1:0-9123 GCA_035253185.1 Chthoniobacterales bacterium
GTCTGGAATGTTTGCCGATCGCAACCAGGTATGGAGAGTTCGGCGCTGGAGGGCCACCGCCATTTTGCGAAGCGTCTTGAGTCCGATGTCGCCGTTGATCTTCGGGACCAGCTCGGCAAAGAAATCTTCTTCTTCGGCCAGAATCACGGCCGTTCGCCAGATATTTGAACGAATTCCCCGGCCGGCAGACTTTTCCAAATAAGGGAGGATGGAATGCCGAACCCGGTTGCGCAGCGGAGTGAGCTCCCGGTTCGAAGCATCTTCCCGAAACGCGAGTCGATGTCGTTTTACGTAGGAATCGATATCGGTTCGCCAAACCGCCAGCATTGGCCTAACAACGTCCAATGTTACTTCTCCGATCCGGTGCTTCGACAACGCGCGAATACTGCCCAGTCCGGCGCTGCCTGCGCCTCGGAACAAATTGATCAGGAATGTTTCGACCAGATCGTCGGCGTGATGAGCCAGGAAGATTGTGCGACAACGCCGGCGCCTGGCGATTTGGGCAAAAAATTCGTATCGGGCTGATCGCGCCGCCGCTTCGATCGACAGCTTTCGCCTTTTGGCCACGGTCTTCACCGCGACAGCACAAGACGTGAAATCGAGATTGTATTTGGCTGCGAGTTTTTCCACGAACCTGACGTCAGCGTCGCTCGATCGACCACGCAGGCGATGATTCACATGACAAACAATCAGCCGATGGTAACCGGAAGAAACGAGTTGATGAAGTAGCGCGACGGAGTCGCGCCCGCCGGAAACGCCGATCAAATAGGGTTCGCCTGGCGAAAATTCGTTAAGCAATCTCTCAGGCTGAATCAGTTCGCTAACGGGCACGGGTGAATATTCCGCCTCGCCGCGATTCTTCCAACCGCAAACCAGGCCCCAGTCTAATTCCGCTTCGGTAGCGGCGGTTATGGCGGTGGCCGTTCGTTGAGTGAAACGATTTCGGCGCCGAGATGGACCGCCTTACGGACAAGGGCGCGCAGTGGGCTGGGATGGGCGGAGGCAATCCCTGGCTGCGTTTGAACCGCTTTCAGCCAAAGACACGGTTTTTAGCTGCGTCACGGGTGTCCTGATTGGGGATTGCTAAACGTCATTAAAGAAATGGACCACCGGAAAACCCCACTTTTCACCGGTCGATTTGACAATGAATGAACGTTCATTCATCTTCCCAACCCATGTCACTCCTCCAAGCCCAGAACGAACCGGTCCTCGATCGTAAGACCCAGATTCTCGATGCCGCCATCCGGTGCTTCGCCCGGAAAGGCTTCCACCTGACCAGTATGCACGACATCAGCGCCGAGGCTGGGATCAGCGTTGGCCTGATTTATCGATATTTCCAGAATAAGGAGGCTGTCATTTCTGCCATGGCCGATCAGCATAAGAACGAGATCCAGGAAGTGCTCGAACAGGCCCGAAAGGCGCCGACGCTTCTCGAGTCGCTGGAAATCCTGTTCACCGCCCACTGCTGTGAGGAATCGCCCAAGGTTCAATCGGCGTTCGTGGCGGATCTTTATGCCGAAGCGGCGCGAAATCCGCACGTTGCCGATCTCGTGCGTGACGTGCTGCAGGCCGCCATGGACGGCGTCACCGATTTGATCGCGCGTTCGCCGGAAGCCGGTCGAGCGGCTCATGGTCTAACGCCAACGGAATTGTCCGAATTAATTTTCGCGGTAGCCCGCGGTATGTTGATGCGAGATATTCTGCAACCTCAGGAAATGACGGCAGCCGAACGCCGGGCCCGCCAGCTCGAAGTGACCCGCAGACTGTGGCGGCTTTTATTCAAACCCGAAAGCGAACCAATTTATGCATGACGTTGCTCGAACCCGAGGATTTCAAATGAAACGAATGTGGAAACCGGTCAGTGGAGCGGTGTTCGCGGTTTTGGCCATTTTTGGATTGTTGGCGTTGATCAAGGGACTGCAGATCGGGAAGATGATGGCGGCGGGTAACATGGGAATGCCGCCGACCACTGTCACCAGTGCAGAGGTGAAACAGGACAACTGGCCGAAAATATTCTCGGCGGTGGGAAGTGTCAGCGCCGTGCAAGGAGCCATGATTTCGACCGAACTCGGTGGAGTTGTCGCTGAGGTAAAATTTGAGAATGGTGGCATGGCCAAAAAAGGCGACGTTCTGGTTAGGCTCGATACCTCGGCGGAAGAGGCTCAACTGCATTCAGCTGAAGCGGATTTGGAGTTGGCCCGGGCTGATCTGCTCCGGACTCGCGATTTGGCAGCGCGCAAAGTCGTGTCCAAACAGGAACTCGACGGTGCTGAATCAAAATTCAAGCAGAAGGAAGCCAGCGTTAACCAGATGCGTTCCATGATTTCGAAGAAGGAAGCGCGTGCTCCATTTGATGGGCAACTTGGCATCCGTGAGGTAAACGTAGGCCAATCGATTGACGCGCGACGTCCGATCGTCCAACTGACGGCCCTCGATCCGGTGTTCGTCGATTTTGCACTGCCTCAGCAGTATTTGGCTGAGTTGAAGGAGGGACTGGAAGTGCGGATGCGAACCGACGCGATTCCGGGGCGCGAGTTCAAGGGAACACTTCATGCCATCAACCCGATGGTTGATGCATCAACCCGCAATGTGTCGCTTCAGGCCACATTGCCAAACTCGGACCACGCACTGAGACCGGGGATGTTCGCTAAAGTGGATGTGATCCTGCCGAGAAAAGATCCCGTGCTCACCATTCCGACAACCGCAATTGCTTATGCCCCCTACGGTGATTCCGTATTTGTGATCGAAACGAAAAAGGATCCCAAGACCGGAAAAGATTCCCAGGTGATCCGGCAACAGTTCATTCGCATCGGCGAAGCCCGCGGTGATTTCGTGGTCGTTCTTCAGGGACTGAAACCGGGTGAAAAGGTGGCCAGTTCCGGAGTCTTCAAATTACGAAATGGAATGCCGGTCGTAGTTAATAATGAGCTGGCACCGAAAGCCGAGCTCCACCCATCGCCAGCCCAGACCTGACGAGAAAACTCGAAATCCGAACGTCGAAATCCGAAACAATTTTTAAAATTCAAAATGGGCGAAACCCGGAGTTCAGTGTAGGATTCAAATTTTAAAAATTTGGATTTGTTTCGAGCTTCGAAATTCGAATTTCGAATTTTCAAATGAAGTCTTTTACCGACATATTCGTTAGGCGGCCGGTGCTGGCCATGGTGGTCAGCTTCGTGATCGTGATTGCCGGACTTCAGGCGATCAAGACGCTGAACGTGCGGCAATATCCGCGCAGCGAGAATGCGTCGATCACCGTCCGGACCGTTTACGTCGGCGCCAGCGCCGATTTGGTGCGCGGTTTTATCACTTCGCCACTGGAGCGCGCGATCGCGGCTTCCGACGGCATCGATTACCTGCAATCGACCAGCCAACAAGGCCTTTCCACCATCACCGCGCGGTTGCGGTTAAACTATGATGCTAACAAGGCACTGCCTCAAATCAGCGCGCAGGTGGAATCCGTCCGTAACTTTCTTCCGCCGGAGGCCGAAGTTCCTACCATCCAGATCACGCAGGCTGATTCGGAGTACGCGTCGGCCTACCTGAGTTTTACTTCCGAGATTCTCGAAGCTAACCAGGTCACCGATTATCTGGTTCGCATCGTTCAACCCCGCCTTTCTTCGATCGCCGGGGTGCAGGCGGCCGACATTCTGGGCGGCCGCACCTTCGCCATGCGAATCTGGCTCAAGCCGGACCGAATGGCGGCATTAAACATCAGTCCGGCTCAGGTTCGCCAGACGCTGGCGGCGAATAATTATCTTGCCGCGGTCGGCCAAACCAAGGGTTCACTCGTTAGGGTCAACCTCACTGCCAACACTGATCTGCATACGGCCGATGATTTCAAAAACATGGTTATCCGTCAGGAAGGCGGGAAACTGGTCCGGTTGAGCGACATCGCCGATGTGGTGCTCGGCGCTGAGGATTACGACACCGAGGTGCGTTATTCGCAGCAGCGCGCCGTTTTCATGGGCATCCGGGTGTTGCCCAATGCGAACTCGGTCGATGTGATCAAGCGCGTGCGGGCGGAGCTCGAACAGATTAAGCGGGAACTGCCTACCGGCATGCAGGCGTCGATGGCCTACGACGCCACGGCATACATCAATGATGCGATGCATGAAGTGGTCAAAACGCTGCTCGAAACGCTCGGCATCGTGATGCTGGTAATCTTTTTGTTCCTCGGATCGTGGCGCTCGGTGCTCGCTCCGATCGTGGCGATTCCGGTCTCGCTCATCGGCGCGGTGTTTCTCATGCAGGTGTTCGGGTTCACCCTCAATCTGCTGACGCTGCTGGCAATTGTGCTGTCGGTCGGATTGGTGGTGGACGATGCCATCGTGGTCGTTGAAAACGTCGAGCGACATCTGCGCGAGGGGATGGGTGGAGTCGACGCCGCGTTACTGGGCGCGCGGGAATTGATCACGCCGATCATTGCCATGACCATCACCCTGGCCGCGGTTTATACTCCAATCGGCTTGCAGGGCGGCCTAACGGGTACGCTCTTCCGTGAATTCGCTCTGACGCTGGCGGGCGCCGTTTTCATTTCCGGAATCGTGGCGCTGACCCTGTCGCCGATGATCTGCTCGAAGCTGCTTCACCGCGGCGACAGCGACAAGGGTTTCAGCGGCGTGATCAATCGCAACTTCGATCGATTTCGCAATGCTTACGGCCGGTTGCTCGACCGATCCCTGCAACGGCGTCCTGCGGTTTACGTGATCTGGGCGGGAATCGCGCTGCTCACCATTCCGATGTTCAGAATGTCCACCAAGGAGTTGGCGCCCACCGAAGATCAGGGCGTGATCTTTGGCTTCATCGAGGCCCCGGCAAACGCAACCCTCGACCAGTTGCAGCCGTTTGCCGACGCGGCCGGCAAGGTTTTTCACAGCATCCCGGAAACCAACTTCTCATTCCAGATCACCTCGCCCAGCGAGAGCTTCGCCGGAATGGTACTGAAGCCGTGGGGTGAACGCACCAAGCCGACCAAAGATTTCGTTATGCCGGTGATGATGGGTTTGATGCAAATCCCAGGCATCGAAATTTTCCCAATCATGCCACCGGCGCTTCCGGGTGGCGGATTCATGCCGGTGGAATTTTACATTTGTTCCACCGCCGAGCCGGAGCGGATTCTGGAACTGGCGGAAGAATTGAAAAAGCGGGCGATGGCGGCCGGTGTTTTCCGGTTCCCGCCGCCGATCGATACCAAGATTGATCAGCCTGAAGCGCAGATAACCATCGATCACGACAAGGTCGGATCGTTAGGCCTGGATATGAGCCAGGTCGGCGCCGATCTCTCGGCAATGGTGGGCGGTAATTTCGTTAACTGGTTCAACATCTCGGGCCGCAGTTACAAAGTGATCCCGCAAGTCCAACGCGCCGATCGATTGAACGCCGCCCAGCTAGCTAACATGTATGTGACTGGGCCTAACAATCAGCTGGTGCCGCTGAGCACGATCGCCACGATCGAAAATCGAACGGTGCCGCGCTCGCTCAACCGCATACAACAGCTCAACGCCGTCAGGCTAATGGGCGTTCCAACCCGTGGTCTCGATGCCGCACTGAAATTCCTGGAAGATGAATCGAACAAGATTCTGCCCAAGGGCTACGTTCTTGATTACACCGGGGAATCGCGCCAACTCCGCACCGAAGGAAACAAATTCCTCCCCGCGCTCGGCCTCGCATTGATCCTCATTTTTCTGGTGCTGGCCGCCCAATTCAACAGCTTTCGCGATCCAATCATTATTCTTTTTGGCTCAGCGCCCCTTGCCATATTCGGCGCACTCGTCTTTACGTTTTTGAAAATGCCCAACCCGAACATGGCGTTCTTTACCGACAAGTGGACGACCACATTGAACATCTATTCGCAGGTAGGTCTGGTGACGCTCGTTGGCCTGATTGCACGAAACGGTATCCTTGTTGTTCAGTTCGCTAATGAATTGCAGCGGCAGGGATTCAATAAGCTCGCGGCCATTGCTGAAGCATCGCGTACACGATTACGTCCGGTGCTGATGACGAGCATCGCCACGATTTGCGGTCATTTTCCTCTTACGTTGGTGACCGGCCCGGGAGCCGCCGCCCGAAACTCCATCGGTCTGGTGCTGGTAGGCGGAATGACCATCGGAACGATATTCACGCTGTTTGTGATCCCGTCGCTTTACATGTTGATCGCGAAACAGCATCACGAGGGATCAATTGCCGAGCCGGATGAAGAATCGGCTGACGAGGCTGAGCTGGAGCCGGAGTATGCTCCCGCAATGGCGCCAAACGGAAACGGCAACGGCTGGAAACAGAGTTAAAGCGGCCGGTCCCTCCCGCCTAGAACGTTGTTCGCGGCCTTACCGGGTGGCGCTTGGGCTGAATCGTAACGCCCGGCTCCGCTGAATTAGAGGGAGCGAAAATTCAAGTTGCTGCGGTTTATCGGGGGAGCGGCGAACCTTGGTCCGCAGAGACGTCCGCCTGGCCAAGGCGCTCCTAATTTCGCCGAACCGCTCTTTTATGTTCATATGAACAGAATACCTCATTTCTGAACTGTGTCTACTAAGATGTTCGCGCGTCGGCTACCAACCGCTCGTAAGCGTTGAGCTGCGCACCGATAACGGATGACCGAACAACCCGCCTTCGCCGAGGCTTCGGCAGGGGGTAAATGACATTCATGTCACATCTCTGGTAGGCGGACCGAACGTAAACGTGACTTCTGGTCGCGTAACCGGCGGGAATGCGAAGAGACGTCGCTTCTATGTCATTGGTCATTCCTTCTGCATTCGTCATTTCGGTTTTCGTGATTCAGCTCGGCACATTCCTAGCTGCCAGCCACCACCGCGGTGCCAAGTGATCATTCATTCGGCATCTGCGGTTATGAACCACTATTGAAGGGAGGGCCTGAAGATGGACGTGCTTGCTGCCAACGCCCCGATTAACGAAGAGTCCCTCCCGCTATTGAAATCCAGGTTAGCATCGGTTTGCCTGGTGACATCGATCATTCCAGTCTTAACCGGGACACTTGTTCTGCTCGGTTGGACGTTCGGAATTGAGACGTTCAAGCGTGTAGGCGCCGGGTTCGTGGCAATGAACCCGGCCACGGCGATTTCATTGGTCGCGGCTGGCACCGCCCTCCTCATTCTGCGTGACGCACCCGGCCTAACTACCAAACGTCGTTGGCACGGGCGATTGATTGCCGGCGTAGTCGTGATGATCGCGTTAACGAAACTGGTTAGTCTGGCCACCGGTTCGGCTTTAAGTCTGGATCAATGGTTGTTCCGCAGCGAATTGGTCGAACACGCGACAAGAAATCGCATGGCGCCGAACACGGCGTTGGCGCTACTGCTGTGCGGCCTCGCTTTGTTGCTGAGTGATGTTGAAATCCGGCGGCATCGTCCGGCCGAAATGCTAACGATCGTAGGTGGCGCGATCGGCTTCTTTGCCCTGATCGGATATCTTTACCGCTCACCGAATTTTTATGGGATGGCGAATGCGATTCCGATGGCAGTTCACACCGCGATTGCGATCATCGCCCTTGCCGCGGGGTTATTGCTCGCCCGCGCCGATCGCGGATTAATGTCAGTTGTAACCAGCGACACCGCTGGCGGAATCATCGCGCGCCGCCTGCTACCGGTCGCCATTTTTCTGCCCATCGCTCTCGACATTCTGCGACTCATTGGCGAAGCCCACGGCCTGTATGAAGTACCGTTCGGGACAGCGCTTTCATCAACCGCGATGGTTCTGATTTTCCTGAGCGCGCTTTGGTGGATGGCGCGGGTTCTCTTCAATGTCGATACCGAACGGCGCTACATTGCGCGCTGGCAAAACGAAAAGCTGGAACGCACCGTTGAAGAGCGGACCCGGCGATTACAACAGGCATTACGTCAGCTCAGGGAAACCCAACAGCAAGTGCTGCAGCAGGAACGCCTCCACGCGCTCGGTACCATGGCCAGCGGAGTAACCCACGACTTTAACAACGCGCTGTCGGTGATCATCGGTTTCGGCGAAATGGCCCTGCAGGAATGTAATAAAGCGGGTGATGGATCCAGCGTAGAACGTTACGTCCGTCCCATGGTAGTGGCGGCGCTCGATGGCGCCAAACTCGTGACTCGATTGCGCGAGTTCTATCGGCCCGGCGGTCACGAAGAACCGAAAACGGCGGTCGATCTCAATACGCTGGTGGATCAGGCGATCGCGATCACCGAACCGAAGTGGAAAGCGCAGCGCCTGGCCGATGGCGTCAGAGTGGAAATCAAAGCCGAGCTCGCTACGGTGCCGCCGGCAGCGGGTGATGCCTCAGAATTACGCGAAGCGCTGGCTAATCTTATTTTCAACGCGGTCGATGCCATGCCTAACGGCGGCGCCATCACCATCCGCACGTTTGCCGGGGACGACCGGGTGCTGTTGTCGGTCTCGGATACCGGAGTGGGAATGAGCAAGGATGTCCAAAGACGTTGCCTCGATCCGTTTTTTACCACCAAAGGCGAACACGGAACCGGATTGGGTCTCGCCATGGTCTACGGAATCATGGAACGTCATCGGGGGTCGTTGGGAATTGAGAGTGAAGAGGGCAAAGGCACGACCTTCGTGCTGTCGTTACCGATCCAGCATCAATCAACGAAAGCGGCCGAAGTCAGCGCGCCGCCCGTTGCCTCGCCCCTGAATGTTCTCATTGCCGACGATCAGCCGATTCTCTGTGAAATCTTGGCGGAGTATCTCAAGAACGACTGCCACACCGTCACTGCGGCCAATGATGGACGGGAAGCACTCGGAAAATTCGATCAGGAGAAATTCGATGTCGTCATCACCGATCAGGCCATGCCGGAAATGAACGGCCAACAATTAGCCCGGGCGATCAAGCAACGATCACCTTCTACCCCGGTGATTTTGTTGACCGGCTTCGGCGAAGCCACCGGTGACGCGACCCAAGTAATAGACGAGGTACTGAGCAAGCCGGTTTCGCAGATCGATCTGCGCCACGCGCTCATGCGCGCCACCGAAAAGACTGGACTTAAGCCCGAGCCAATTTGCTGATTTTCCGATGTGGCATCGCGACTGCTTTAAGACATTTCGCAAGCGAGGGACACAACAACTTAAATAACTGATTTCCTCAGCTTCATCGGCGCGAACATTTTTGTTCGCGCCGCTTTTTTT
>DATFCK010000096.1:0-9569 GCA_035253185.1 Chthoniobacterales bacterium
TTCCAACAGATCGAAAAACGCGAGTTCATAGGCAGTGCCGGCTTCGCGCGCGAGATCGACTAACGGGATGGTGATCGGCGGAGGCGCGGGCGTGAAATGCGGGATAATTTCCTTGTAACCGATAACTTTCAGCACGTAGCGAACGGTTTGAGATAATTGACTGAACGCGACCACCGATTCATCCGTTCTCAACCGCAGGTAAAATGCAATGCTTTCGGTCACGTGATCGGTTAGCCACCAGCTGGGATAACCGGCCTCGTTCGCCGCTCGACGGATGGCATCATGAAGCCAGTCGCGGTCGAACTCGAACAACTGTCCCGAGTCGCACCGGAGATAGGGAAACTCTTCTTTAAACGCGACCATGATTTTTTTTGGAACCGCCGGACTTTTCCGGGGCTGCTGACGCCTTTGATGACGGCTCACCTTCGGTCGGGAACAGCTCGCGCTGCAACACATTCGGCTTGGTCCGCCGGCCTAACGCCTGGACGGCGTCGATGAATTCGTCCGGATCCTGGAATCGCCGGTGAACAGATGCGTAACGAAGATACGCTACTTCGTCGGTATCGCGCAGCTTTTGCAGGACATTGGCGCCGATGTCGGCAGTCGAAACTTCGCGGCCGCTGGTTTCGAGTTCGTGAACAATGTCGTCGACCATTTCCTCGAGTGTCACCAGGCTGGTCGACCGTTTCTCGAATGCTTTGGCGATACTGCTGGCCAGTTTGCGGCGGTCGAAAGGTTCATGGCTGCGATCACGTTTCACCACGCGCAGATCCGATCGCTCGATTTCCTCGTAGGTCGTGAAGCGATATCCGCAGCTGAGACATTCTCGCCGGCGGCGGATGCTCGAGCTATCACGAGACTGGCGCGAATCGATAACTTTATCATCCCGCGACCCGCACTTGGGACAACGCATGGTGTTCGGCGAACATGTATCACACCACCTGTTGTGGAGTCAAAGATAATTCGCGAGAAAGAATTTCACCACGAAATGGCGCGTTAACGCTGCTAGTTCTTCTCCGACTAGTCCGACAGGTCAGACAAGAGAAGAGGCCTGCAAGAGAGTGGCGTTGCCTAACGTGAATCAGGCCGCCGCCGCCGGCGCCGGACTTTTCGCCGCGCCCTTTTTCGCGCGCGGCTTTTTCTCGGCGAATTCAAACCCGATTTTGCCGTTCTCCAGTTTCAGATGAGCGGAGAACGGCCGGCCCTTTTTGGAAATGAACTTCGGCAACAAATCCGTTTTCCCGGCATTCATCAGCTTTAACACCTGTTCCCGCGGAATTTCTCTCTGCAAAATAACCTTGCTCACCCGAAAGGTGCAGGTCTTGGGGCTGGCCAGGGCCCGCTCGCAGGCGTAGGCATTTTCCAACTCGTAAACTTTTCCTTCCTTGCAAACCGGGCACACCCCAATCTCTTGGTGCTTTGATGTGTCGATCGTTAGGGGACCGCCGTTCCCGTTTTCGCCGAAATCAAACTGTTGTTTGAAATCTTCGCCCAGTTTGACCGGAGCGTTGAACTTGCGCCCCATCTTGCTGCGGAATCCTTCCAGCGGACCAACCCGTCCTTCCACCAGCAGCTTCTCCACTTCGGTTCGATCGAATGAACGGCCGGCCATCGTCTTCCAAATAATCAACTCGCAGGACCGGCACTTAAACGTCCGATAATCCTCGTCAAATGGGCCGCCCTGGCATCGTGGACACTTCACTTCGAGCACTTCAAAATTCCCGCTGACGCTGTCGCCCTCGAAGTTCTTCGCTTTGTCGACAATTTCGCGGGTGAAATTGCGGATCTCAGCCATGAAATCCTTGCTCTGCATTTCGCCGGCCTGAATCCGGCGAAGATTGTACTCCCATTCACCGGTCATTTCAGGGGAACAAAGTTCGGCGATGCCAATTCCGCGTAACAGGGTAATTAACGCCATACCCTTGGCGGTGACGATCAGATCGCGACCCTGCCTAACGATGTATTCCTGGGAAATCAGACCTTCAATTATCGCCGATCGGGTGGCGGGCGTGCCCAGGCCCTTCGCTTTCATCGCTTCGCGCAGCTCCACGTCTTCCAATAATTTGCCGGCGGCTTCCATTGCCGACAGAAGAGTGGCTTCGTTGAAACGCGGCGGAGGGTTGGTCTCACTCTGAACGATCTCGACATCGATCACCTTGGCATTCTCGTTAGGTTCGATCGACACCAGCGACGTGTCTTCGTCGCCGGCGCCGGCGCGATCGCGGCCATAAACCGCCAGCCAGCCTGCGTCCTTGATGATCTTGCCTTCGGTCTTGAATGCATCCTTATCCACCCGCGTGATCCGGGTGGTTACTTCAAACTGGGCCGGTGGAAAAAACACCGCGATAAAACGGCGCACGATCATCTCGTAAACTTTTTGCTGAACTTCATCGAGTCCATGCGGCACGGTGCCGGTCGGCACAATCGCGAAGTGGTCCGAGATCTTGGCGTTATTAAAAATTCGTTTCGATTGTTTGACCCACTGACTGTCGAGCACCTTGCGAGCGTGCGGATTTTCGATCTTGCTCAAGGTGGCTTTCACCGTGGGGATGTAATCCTCCGGCAGATAACGGGAATCGGTTCGGGGGTAAGTAATGACCTTGAACCGCTCATAGAGCTGTTGCGCGATCTGCAATGTGCGTTTGGCGCTGAAGCCCCTGGCGTTGGCGTCCCGTTGAAGACTCGTTAGGTCGTACAACAATGGCGGCGCCTGCGTGGTCGGTTTCTTCTCTTCGGTAACGACGCCGGTCTTACCCAGACACCGGTTTTTGATCTCGTCAGCGGTATCCCGCTCCCAAATTCGTTCGGCCCGCGCGTCTTCATCGCCATCCTTGGTGAACTCCTCCCGGAACCACCGTCCGCGATAGCTGCCGGCCTTGACCTCAAAATCTCCAAACACCTCGAAATAGGTGCGCGGCTTAAAAGCGTGAATCTTGTCCTCGCGTTCGGCCAGGATTGCCAGGGTGGGCGTCTGAACGCGTCCCACCGGCGTAAGCTGAAATCCACCGGCCTTATTATTAAATGCGGTCATGGCCCGGGTCCCATTAATCCCGACCAACCAGTCGCTTTCCGAGCGGCAGACCGCGGCTTGGGCCAGAGGCACCATTTCCTCGTCGGTCCTGAGATGTTCAAATGCGCCGCGGATCGATTCCGGTGTCATCGATTGGAGCCAGAGCCGCTGAATCGGCTTCTTTACCCCGCTCAACTTTACCAAATAACGGAAAATCAATTCGCCTTCGCGCCCCGCGTCGCAGGCATTGATCAATCGATCGACGTCCTTGCGTTGCATCAGGCGCTTCAACATGTGATAACGCGCTTTTGTTTTCTCGATAGGCTTAAGATCGAATTCGTTCGGAATGATCGGTAGCTTGGCGAAACTCCATTTGCCGCGCTTCACATCGAGCTCGGCCGGCAGACAGAGTTCGACCAAATGGCCTAACGCCGACGAGATGACGTACTTTTCGCTTTCGAAATGATCGTCCTGCTTTTTAAAACCGCCCAGAGCGCGAGCGAGATCGTTCGCCACGCTGGGCTTCTCGGCAATGATCAGGGATTTCGACATTTCTATTTAAGGGGGTCACTCGAGAACGTCGGAGCACGTTGCGGGCGAGGTTAGCCCAGTTTAACAAAATATTTACCGGGCAACTGCTTAACGAGCCGTTTGAGCTCGAGGCGGAGGAGAGTAGACGAGACCGTCCCGCTCGGCAAATCGCATTTGGCGGCAATGCGGTCAATGGGGGTTTCGGCCGAGTCGATGGCGTCATAGACGCGCCGCTCGTCGGTAGAGAGCTCCGGCAGAGGCCGGACAGCAGCCTCAGGTGAAGGTTTGGCTTCGGGCAAAAGAATCTGCAAATCGTCCAAAATATCGTCGGCGCTCATCACCAGTTTCGCCCCCTGCTGGATTAACCGGTTTGATCCCATTGCGCTGGGAGCGTTGATATGGCCAGGCACAGCATAGACCGATCGGCCCTGGTCGATTGCCTGTGAAGCGGTGATCAAGGCGCCGCTGTTTAAGCCCGCTTCCACGACCAAAATACCATGGCTCCATCCGCTGATAATCCGGTTGCGCATCGGAAATGTCTGGCGATCGGGTTGAATCTGCATCGAGAACTCCGACACAACTGCGCCGTTTCCGTTGCGAATTTTTTCGGCCAAAGCGCGATTTTCCGGCGGATAAATCTCCATCAGGCCCGATCCGATGACCGCAATCGTCCGTCCTTTGGCCGCAATTGCGCCATGATGCGCAGCGGTGTCGATCCCGCGGGCCAATCCGCTAATAACCGTTAGGCCAGCGTAGGCAAGCTGGTAACTGAGCTTCTTGGCGCACTCCATCCCATAATGGGTGGTGCGTCGCGCGCCGATCACACCGATAGCGTGATGATCGCGTTCCTGAATTTCTCCCCACACGTACAACACGATCGGTGGAGAGTGAATTTCGGCTAACGAGCGGGGATATTCCTTCGAGTTTTGGGTGATGACGCTCGCTCCAAAATCGCGGATCCGCTCCAATTCGGCGCTGAGATCGACAATTGATTCCCAGCCGGTGATTTGATCGGCCACTTCGCTGCCAATGCCCTCGATCTTGCGCAACTGATCGCGTTTCGCAGCCAGCACCTGTTCCGGCGTTTCGAACACCTCCAGCAGCTTGCGCAACCGCACCGGTCCCATGGTCGGCAGCATGTTCAAGGCAATGCATGCTTCAGTGGAGTCCATGTGGGGTGAAAGTGAAGCCGACTGTCTTACGCTTTCCCAGCGCCGCGGTCAAAGGCCGTTGCGAGGCAGATGTTACCGGGCGGCTCGACCCGGCGATGCTAACTAGCAACGCCAAAGGCATTTATAGTGAGCACCGTCGGCTTCATAGAGTGGCACAGCGCAGCGAGGCGCCTCCCCTGCCCCGAGGCGATTCATGGTAGCCTCTTTCTGGGGAGCACAGGCTACTAGCCTGTTGGTTTTGGCCGCCGCGCCAAAACATCTTTCGGGCAAAAGTCCGCGAAGGCCAGCGGCCTTCGCCAACAGGCTAGCAGCCTGTGCTCCCCGAAAAGGGACGGCCTTTGCCGACCCCTAAAACGGGATCTCGTCGTCGTCCGGTGCGCCCGCCGTGGACGGGGCGGCCTTGGGTGGCGGTGTGGTTCCCCGCGCTCCCCGATCCTCGTCGCCCGCCTCAGCCGGAGTTCCACCTCCGCCTCCACGGGATCCCAGCATCTGCATGGTTTCGCCAATTACCCTGAGCTTCGATCGCTTTTGCCCGCTCTGTTTATCGTCCCAGGTATCGAGTTGAAGCCGCCCCTCTATAAATACAGGACGGCCTTTTTTTAGGTATTCTGCCGCGATTTCAGCCAGCCGGGCCCACAAAACCACGTCTACATAGGTCACTTCCTCGCGCCGCTCGCCATTCTCCAGCGTGTACTGGCGGTTCACCGCAATTCCGAGGTCGCAAACTGCGCTCCCCTTCGGTGTGTAACGGATTTCCGGGTCGCGGGTGAGATTGCCTAGCAGAAGGACTTTGTTAAAGCTCGCCATGCGCTCGTTCTACCGGTTTTACCTGGTGCGCGCCACTTTTTTCGCCGATGCATCTGATTCGCCGGTCCGGCCGGGACCTTTCTTGTCAACGCGCTGGCCCAACGCCTGGTAATGCTGGCGATAGATTTCCGGGTCCAGCTTAAATTTTGACCGAAGTTTCGAGATTAATTGGGAATCAGCCTCGAATACGAAATTGACGTAATGCCCCGCGTCCAGTGGACCGGCAACGTAGGAAAAGTGCCGGCGATCCATTTTTTGAACTTGCTCAATCTTAGCGCCTTCCTTCTCGAACTCCGATTCGAGACGATCGACAATTTCCTTAACACTATCTTCTGTGCCCTGCGTGTTTAGGACCAGCAGAGCTTCATAACGCTTCTTCATAGTTCAGTTTTCTTCTCTTCGAATGGGTTCGGGGTTGAAGGTGTTCATCGCGGAAACGAGCCCTTTGTCAATTGTCCATTTTACTGCTTCCACCCCCCGATCGATGGCCGATCGGACGAGGGGTATTTCTTCTTCGAAAAAGCGGCCGGTGACGTAATCGGAAGCGCCTTCGTTCGGGGCCTGGCCGATTCCAACACGGAGACGCGGAATTTTGTCGGTTCCGAACTGGACGATGATGGATTCGAGACCGTTATGGCCGCCCGTGCCTCCATCCGGCCGGATTCGCAAGCGTCCAAGCGGCAAAGCAAAATCGTCTAACACCACCAGCATTTCGGCCGGTTCGATCTTGTAAAATTGCGCAATCGCAAGAAGCGGAAACCCGCTGCGATTCATGAACGCCAGCGGTTTAGCCAGCAGCAAATCACCACACTTCGCGACCGCCGCGTCGGCCTTGCTGAATTTTTCCCAATTCAAACCGAGATCCACGGCCAAGCGGTCAACAACCATGAACCCGATGTTATGTCGGGTCTCCTGATACTCCGGACCAGGGTTACCCAGACCGGCAACGAGTCGGATTTTCGATTCTGACATGATTCAAAGACAATCAGCCCGCGATACACAGGAAAAGAAACCCAAATTAATGGAGGATTAGCTCCCGACAGCCCGAAGTTGTAGCCACGGCGCTGTGTCGCCGTGTAAAGGCGTTGTCCGCAGACCACGCGGGCGCCTCGACTACAGATGCCTTCGGCGCTACTTCTTCGCTTCTTTATCCTTGGCAGGAGCAGCGGCGGCCGCTTCGCCTTCAGCCGGCTTCTTCTCGGTAATGACTTCCGGTCCGGCAGCAGCTTCCGCTGCGACGGCGGCCGGCTCTTCTTCGACCGCAGGTGCAAGCACTGAGAAAGCCGTTAGGTCAGGCTGCGTCTTGGTCGCCACCCCCTGGGGCAGGGGAATATCGCGCACGTGAATGGAATCCCCGATATTCAATGCCGATACATCGACCGTGATGCGATCCGGCAGATCGCGCGGCAAACATTCCACCGTCAGGGTCCGCAAGCTTTGCTCAAGCAGTCCGCCAAAGTTCTTGACGCCGTTAGCCACGCCGAGTGGTTCCACCGGAACTTCCGCCTCAAGCGTTTCATCCATCGACACGGCATGAAAGTCGATATGCAAAACATTATTGCCTACCGGGGCGTGCTGCACTTCCTGCACCAGGGCCGCGCGACTTTCTCCACCGATCTCCAGTTCCACCAAAATGTTTTCGCCGGAAGCGTGACTGAGCATCACGTCTACGTCGCGGGCTGATACCTGGAGCGGTTGCGGCTTTTCTTTCCCGCCATAAACAACCGCCGGAATTACGCCGCGGGCTTTCATTTTGCGAACGGCCGAGCGGCCGGTTTCCTTCCGTGGTTCTGCTTTAATTTTAACCTGTTTTGCCATGGGAATCCTTGTCGATTTTGAACAGCGATGAGACCGATTCGTCGTTGTGAATCCGCTTCATGCCTTCGCCGAGAAGCTCGGAGATGCAAAGCACGGTGGTCTTAAATCCGTCCACCGGGCGTACCGGCGTGCTGTTCGTCGTTATTAATTCCTCGATTTTGGACTTTTGCAACCTCGGGATGGCCACATCCACCAGCACGGCGTGGGATACCCCGGCGTATATGTCGTTGGCGCCGTGCTTCTTTAAGAGGTCGGCCGCGGAGGTCAGGGTGCCTGCGGTCTCGGTTAAATCGTCCACCAGCAGAACATCCCGTCCTTCCACCTGGCCGATCAGGTAGAGAGCCTCGGTCTCGGTGGCACTTTTTCGTTCCTTGGCCACGATGGCCAACCCCGCTCCCAGGGCTTCCGCATATGCCGACGCCATTTTTAATCCGCCCAGATCGGGCGAAACCACCACGGTATTTCGGGTCAGCTTTTGACGCAGATATTTAATGAGTACCGGTAGCGAATACAGGTGATCAACCGGAATATCGAAGAAACCTTGGACCTGCTGGGCATGCAAATCCATGGTCAGCACTCGATGCACGCCGGAAGCGTGTAACAGATTGGCTACCAGCTTGGCGGTGATCGGCACTCGCGGTTGATCTTTGCGATCCTGCCGGGCATATCCGAAAAATGGAACCACCGCGGTGATGCGATCGGCGCTGGCCCGGCGCGCCGCGTCCACCATGATCAACAACTCCATCAAATGCTGGTTAGTCGGAGGACTTGTTGGTTGCACGATGAACACATCGCGCCCCCGAATATTTTCCTCGATCCGAACGTAGGTTTCGCTGTCGGGAAACGAGCTGATGGTCGCTTTGCCGAGCGGCACGCCAATGTATTTACAGATACGCTCGGCCAGTTCGCGGTGGGCAGTACCGCTAAAGACTTTCATCTCTGGCTGAAGCGCGAACATGGTGAGGAAGGAGGGTTAGATTAGGCCCGTCATTATGACTGGCAAACGAAGAATGTTCCCCCTGTAGCGGCGGTCTATGACCACCGCAAGAATTCCGCGCAGGCCAATCATAATTAATAAATGCTACGGTCTAGACCGCCGTTACAGTCGCTTGCCAACCTGTCGTATTGCCATAAGTGTTACCTCCTCTGGCTCCCCCGCTCCTATGACCTCCGCTGACGCCATCCGGGTCGATCGACCGATCACTAACTCGCGAGTGTTCGCGCACACGCGTTGGGATGTTTTGCCGGCGATGGCTGGACTGTTCCATCTCGCCTACTTTTTCGCGTTGTTCTTTCTGTATCCGACGACACCGCTGTGGATCATGTTGATCCTCGGGTTCGTTTATTCGTTGATGGTTAACGCCAACATCAACGGCGTCGGCCATAACTTCATTCACAACCCGTTCTTTCGTTGGCCGCTGTTGAATCGCCTGTTCTCGCTGTGCCAATCGGTGGCGTGTTGCTTTTCACAAACGTATTACGACGCGGTGCACATGCAGCATCACAAAGGCAATTCGGATCGGCAGGACGAGCATGGCGACACCATCGATTGGTTATCCATTTATCGACATGGTCACGACGGCGAAGCGGAGAATCCATGGAGCTACGTTTTCCTCAGCTTTTTCCGAGATAACCCCGCGGCAATCCGGCGCGAACTGAAAAAGCGGAACAACGCCGATGCCATTTGGGGCAATATCGAGCTGGCCGCGTTTGTGATTACGTTAGGCGTTATGGCGTGGTTCAACTGGCGTTATGTGGTCTTTTTTTTCCTGCCGTTTTACTACCTCGGCCACTGCTTCAGTTATCTGAACGGCTATTTTCGCCATTACGGGGCCAATCCCGACAAACCGATGGCCTGGGGCGTCAGCAGTTACGGTAAAATTTACAACTGGCTGTTCTTCTACAACGGTTACCACGCCGAACATCATTTTCGGCCGAAGGTGCACTGGACCAGGATGGAACAGTTCAAGCGCAGCATCGAACATTTGCAGAAACAGGAAGGCGTTAGGGTAATCAGCCGCGCCCACATGTTAGGCTTTTTGGATCCGGATCTGCCCAGCCGCGGCGGAGGCACTCCGGTTACACCGGCTCAGGGCACCGCCCCTAGGGCATCGTGAGTCTGGCATCGGCTTCCAGCCGATGATCTAATCGGAGGGACGAGCTCGTCTCGTCCCATTATTTTTTCACGTCGCCAGAGATTAGTGGGACGAGACGAGCTCGTCCCTCCGTTA
>DATFCK010000097.1:0-4018 GCA_035253185.1 Chthoniobacterales bacterium
TCGAAGCGGAGAAGACCGCCAAACTTTCCCCGCCCGAGATATTTGAAAAAGTTAAGGCCAGCCCATTTTGGAGTCATCTGCTGCTGGCGCCTAACGGAACCGCTACATTTGTCGTGCTGCAACTGAGCAGTAACAATGATCCCGCGACGGTGGCGGGGATTGATCGAGTGCTCAATCGGCATTCCGGCAGCGGTTTCGAGCTGGGCGCTTCGGGTGTTCCCTACGTGGCGGAACACATTCGCCAGGAGCTGACCGAGGAATTGAAGCGCTTCAGCATCGCGGCTTTTGTCGCATTTGCGATTCTGATCACAATTCTGTTCCGGTCGATCGCGATCCTGATTGGAACCATGGTCGCGGCGCTGAGCGCGGCCTTTGGCACGTTTCTGGTCCGTGCGCTCGCCGGTATGCGTACCGACGTTCTCGCGCCGAACCTTTGGACGATCGCATTCGTTCTGACCCTTTCGCATGTTGTTTATCTGGCCACCGAATGGCGCCGGAAAGAGCGCGAACTCGGACGCGAGCGGGCAATGAGACAATCCCTGCGCGCAGTGGGACCAGCCTGCACCTGGTCGTTAGTCGCTAATTTGCTCGGTTTTGCCAGCCTGACCTTTGTCCAGGCCCAGCCGCTGCGTCAGTTCGGCATCTCGGGTGCAATCGCCGCCGTGCTGGCCATGATTTGCGCCTTCGTATTTTTTCCGCCGTTTCTGCGCGCGTCCGCGAGCATAGCCGTTCGGCAAGGTCGGTTGGAAAAATGGGGAGAAAAATTTTTTACCAGCCGGCATCTGATCATTGCTTTCTCGGCTGTAATCGCAGCTGCGGCGCTGGCGCCGTTCGCCTGGCGGGCAAATACGGATCCGAGTCTGCCATCGTACTTCGCCGCGGATGATCGAATTCGGACCGGGCTTGCGGCGATTGATCGGGCAGGGGGCAGCAGTCCGCTTGATCTGGTGGTTGCTGACGCCGGCGGCGCTTCGCTGGATAACGAGACTGCTTTTCAGCGGCTCGACGCGTTGCATCGCCGGCTCGAAAAACATCGCGATGTCGGCTCGGTCCTTTCCATCGCGTTGCTTATGGCGGAAACGAAACGACCCTGGTATTCGTTTCTCGTTTCGTGGGACACCAAGCTCGATCAGTTGGACAAGCCCGAACACGACCGGATCGGCCGTACTTTTCTCAGCGAAGATCGCCAACGCGGTCGTTTCTTTTTGCGGATGAAGGAACTGTCGCGCTCACGTCCGCGTGAGACCATCGCCAACGAGATCGAAGAGATCACGCGTGCCGAAGGATTCAAAGTGGTGCACTTGGGCGGGCTTTATCCATTGCAGGGCGAGCTTTCAAAATTAGTGGAGGGAAGTGTCGTGCGGGGTCTGGGCGGATTATTAGCCGGCTTTTTTGTGATTGTGCTGCTGGTAAGCCGGTCAATTACCAGCGCGTTGATTATGACCATCTGTCTGGCGATTACTCCGCTGACGCTTTTTGGTGTCGTCGGGCTTTTCAAAATGCCGCTCGATATTATTTCGGCGCCGGCAGCAAACGTGGCTCTTCCGATGGGAATCGACGAAATGATTCATCTCGGTTATGCCGTGCGCCGCGTTCGCAAGAAAGCGGATGACCTCTGGAATTCATGGAAGCAGGCGTTGAAGGAATTATGGGCGCCGATTTTGGTTTCGATGTTGGTGGTGACTTCCGGGTTTGCGTTGTTTCTCCTTTCCAGTTTCCCGCCGACTCGCCGGCTGGGTGTTCTGGTTTGCGTGGGAGCGGCGATTACTGATCTGGTCGTGCTGGTGGTGTTGCCGGCGCTGGTAACATTCACGGTGCGCCGCTGGTGGCGCCGGTAAATTCGGGACCATGGCGATTGAGGTCAATCGCCGCTACCTGTGAGCCATGGCGATGGAATTACCACCGGAACAAGATCGGCCGGGTGTGCCGATCGCGCCGCCGCTATTGTTTGTGTTGCCCATTCTGGCCTTGATTCCGATCGAGTGGTTTTGTCCTACCAGCTTTGCCCAAGGCGCTGTCCGCTGGGTTTCGGGCAGTCTGTTTTTCGTTTTTGGGGTGGCTCTTAACATCAGTGGATTTTTTACTCAGCGACACGCCGGCACGGATCCGATTCCATTCAATCCCACCACCCGGATCGTCACCCGTGGTCTGTATCGTTATACTCGCAACCCGATGTACATCGGATTCGCTCTTTGGACATTCGGCATCGCAATTCTGGCCGATTCGCTCTGGATGCTGGCGGCGGTGCCAGTCGGTCTGGTATTAACCGACCTGTTGATAGTTAGGCGGGAAGAAGCTTATCTCGAACGCAAATTCGGCGAGGAATATCTGAGGTATAAACGCGAGGTTCGCCGCTGGGTGTAAATCAAAGCGGCGCATCAGCGCCGTAGTCCAAGCCGCAAGCGCGGATGGAGGCGCAATTTTGACGGCCACGTTTTGGAGTGCGGCGCTGTTGCGGCGCTTTGGATTAACGGACTCGCATTACTACCGAAGAGAATTCACTCTCATCCCAAGCAATCATTGAGGCACTCGAGTAAATGCGCTACCGTTTCCTCGGTTTCGTCGCCCATGTTCGACAATCGAAAGGTTTGTCCTTTCAATTTCCCGTAGCCGCCATCGATCACGAGGTGATGTCTGGCGCGCAGATCTTTGACCAGTTTGGCAACATCGATCCCACGATTGTTCTTCACACAGGTTAATGTTTTGGATCTGAACCCGTCTTGGGCAAAGAAATCGAACCCGGCATTGCGCACCCAATCATGAACCAGCGCATTGGTTTGCTCATGGCGGCGATAGCGATTCGTTAGGCCTTCCTCGAAGATATCATCCAGCTTGGATTGCAGCGCGTAAATGTGGCCGATCGACGGCGTCGTCGGTGTCATCGATTCCGCCTGTTGCTTCCTGAACTCAAGAAAGTCGAGGTAATAGCCGCGATCACTCTGCTTCTCAGCGCGTGCGAACCCCTTTTCCGAAACGCTGAACAGCGAAAAACCGGGCGGCAGTGCCAATGCTTTCTGGGAGCCGGTCAGCATCACATCGATGCCGAGTGCATCCATCTCGATCGGGACTGCGCTGAAGGAGGAGACGGTATCAACAATGAGAGCGACGTCCGGATATTTCGCGAGCGTGCAGCAGATCTCCGGCAGCGGATTCATAACACCGGTCGACGTCTCGTTATGGATCAGAGTGACGGTGTCGAACTTGCCGGACGCCAACGCGCGATCGAGTTCAGCCGGGTCGATGTGTTTCCCCCATTCGACCTGCAACCGGTCAGCTACTTTTCCGCAACGTTTGGCAACATCGAGCCATTTGTCCGAGAACGCGCCGCACATGCAGCATAAAACGCCACGGTTAATCAGATTTCGAATGGCTCCTTCCATCACGCCCCAGGCGGAGGTGGTGGAAAGAAATACCGGCTGCTGAGTGCCGAACAGTGTTTGCAGCCGCGGATGAATGTCGCGGTATAAATCCCTGAAATCCTGACTGCGATGACCAATCATCGGTCGCGAAAACGCCGCGAGTGTTTTCGCCGAGACCTCTACCGGCCCCGGGGTAAAAAGCTTATCGTGCGGGAGCATTGAGAAGAAAACGTCGAACGTCCAGCGTCCGACGTCCAACCCCGAATTAAGAAAAGAGCGTCTTTGCTATCCTGGCTCTTTTTTGATGAAGCTCACGTCACCACTGCGCTCGAGACGCGCGGCTTGAATGCCGGCGATGTCTTCGGTTTTGACGGCCAGCCGAAGATCTTCTTCGAGATCGTGCCTGGAGACCAGGTGGCGTTTCATTGTCTTCCAGTCAAAGTGACCATCGCTGACTAACAGGACTGCATTACCTTTTATCACCTTGCCGAAGGCATGGGAGTGGAAAGCGATAAAGGCAAAGAGGCGGTGGATTATCATCAGAAAAATGGCGCAGCCGAGCGTGGACAGGAAGGGGGCGGTGCCGTTAATGGCGCGGGCCAGAACGGCGCCGATTAAGACAAGAAACAAAGTGTCAAAGCCGGTTTTTTCCGCAAGCG
>DATFCK010000098.1:0-2713 GCA_035253185.1 Chthoniobacterales bacterium
CTTTGACGCATGATTGCTCCTAAGAGCCTGGAAAGCAAGTTATCAGCCGACTGCCTGCAGGCTGATCTGTCATTCGGCGTTCGGCGTTCGGCGTTTTCTTCGCGTAGCGTGCCTTTCCGTCTTCTTACGAACTCCCAACCCTCATTCCCAAGTCACCCGCGTTCTACGTCCTCTGTCCTCTGTCCTCTGTGTCCGGCCATGGCGGATCGGTGATCCGCCGCTACCTGATGGAATGACGGATGCTGCTGCTGTTTGGAGTTTTGGAGCTTGAACATTCCCTGGTGCTTGGAGTTTGGGATTTGGAGCTTCCGGCGCGGGGCGGCAGCACCGCGCGGGTTGACTTGCCCTGCCCTGATCGTAACCTTTTGAAACAGTTATGATTCAGGTCACCCCCAGTGCAGTTGAGCAGCTTAAAACCCTGCTGCAGGACCAGCCGGATGCAGGTGAAAAGGGCCTGCGCGTTCAAATTGCCAAAGGAGGTTGTTCCGGGCTGCAATACGAAATGGCGCTGGATCAGAAGCGTGACGGCGACGCGGTTCTGGAACAGGAAGGAGTCCGGTTTCTGGTGGATGCCGAGAGCGCCAATTACCTGGACGGAGCCACCCTTGATTTTCGCGACGGCCTAACGGGCGTTGGATTTCACATCGTAAATCCGAATGCGTCCCGGACCTGTGGCTGCGGTTCGTCATTCGAAGCGGCGCCACCGGCGTGAACACAGCGGAATCACGAGGCCGGAGACCGACGGTGATCGCGCGTGCCGCGTTTTTTGGACCTTTGAGCTTGAGACTTAAATGGATGTTGTCCGCCAAAGGGCGGAATTCCCGCGGCGAGGACGTTGGAACTTGGAGCTTTCGACCATGCCTTTTTCCTTCATTCGGTGTTCGGCGTTCGGCGATCGACGTTCGACGTTTTCTGCCTTCTCTCGTCCATGCTGGTCACGGCCGCACTGCCCCGCATTAAATGGAATACGGACGTTTTCGCTATGATGAGCCCTACGGGTCGTACGGACGACCAGTGCGGCGGCGCATCAATTATTTTGCCTGGACGGTCGCGATTCTTCTTCTGACCGGCGCGGCTTTCGCTGCCTGGTTTTCCGGTATCTACGTTTTTGGGCAACCGGAACGTCCGGAGAGCTACCGGATTTTGCAAAAGCTGAACAAGCTCGATCCGCCCAAACGATTCGAACTAACCGCGGCACCGTCCGGCGAATTTCTCACCGCCAAACAACTTTACGATCGTTATGTCACCATGGGCACGGCGTCGCTGGCCAAAACTAACGCGGAATTAGCCCGTGCCTACATCCGCAATTTTCAGCAGGTCAAAGGTTTGGTGCCGTACGTGGTCGGCCGGTACGTGGTCATGGAAGCGCGCGAGCTCGGGCCTAACGACACCTTTACATCCGGAATGGTGGCGCTCACTTCGGCGGTCGATCAGGGGACATTGTTGATGGAACACGTGTATCCCGCCGATCCGCAGGCATTACCCCTGATGAAGAACAGTTTGGTGCCGGGCTTGGAAATTCGTTTCGAACGAACCCACGACTTGTCAGCGGTGATTCACGCCGAACGGTTACGAGATGGCCGCATGATGATCACTGCGGTTCCTTTGCTTTACGGCACTTATACCACCGCCAAAGGAACGGGAACGTTCAGTCTCGATCCTCCATTAAGTTTAAATCTGCAGGCGGGATGGCCACTGTTTAAAGAACAAACCCGACTCAAAGCTGAACTTCGCTATGCCGAATTTCGTCGATCCAGCACCGGGTCAGGCGGACCGATCCCGGTAGCCGGAGTGACGACGCCCAACCCGGCGACTTCCACCGCCAACGCGCTGGTTCGCGTCGAACAGGCGCGACCGGTCGAGCCGGTCAAGGCGGCCCAACCATCGCCTTCATCGATAGTGGCCGCGGCCACCGGCGGTGGAAAGAAAGGCAAGGCTACGAAAGATAAAACGGTCCCGGCGGCAACGGCAGCACCGACGCAAGCACCGGTGGTGGCTCAAAAGGCATCGCCAACCGCCAGCCCGATCGAAGTGGCAAGCGCAGCCACGCCTGCGACTCGTGCTGCCGCTTCTCCAATCGCGGCGCCGCCCGTCACAACCTCGTCTCCGGGTACTTCTCCTTCTCCGGCGACGGTGGCCGGGTCCGATACCGCGCTGGCATCGACCGCCGGCGGTGGCACTTGGAAAACATTCGCACCGGGTAAAATGCCCCTGGGCCGTTTGATCAGTGCCGGGGATCTTAACGACATCGCCGAGCGCGGGATAACGGGTGAACGGATTTATTTAAAAGGCCAGTTCGTAGTGAATTTTTCCGATGCCAACCGCGCGGTATTGCGACCGCGAACACGATTGGCCAGTGCGATGTTGCATCTCGGAAATTCGCCGACCCGGATCATTGTCGATTTTCCGGAGGGCTATACCCCGCCGGCTCAGGGGACAGTCGTTAGTCGCGATGAAGCGCGACCGCTGGAAATTACAGAAGTGCGCCGCCAGGAAGACGGTCAGCTAAACGTTTTCGCGCGCGAGATCATGCAGTAAACGCGCGACCGTTCAATGGCGCGACGCAATTCCAGCCCAGGGCTGCGTCCCAGGTATAAAAGTTCTTTCACCGAACCGCTGAAACCGCGATTCAACTCCGGGGAAATTAGGGAGAAATGGGCTGAAGCCACAACGTAAGACAAGCTTCCAGCTTGTCGCTTTTGTTGCGGCATCT
>DATFCK010000099.1:0-4479 GCA_035253185.1 Chthoniobacterales bacterium
GGCCATTAATTGAGGCGAAAGTGTGGTAACCGGTATGGCTTGCCAATCGTTCAGTTTACCCAGCCACTTCAGGTGGACGGCCAGCTTCACTTGCTCCTTGAAGTCCGGCCAAACTTTTTTCGGCGATTGGCCCGCCCTACCGGTTACACAACACTAGGCCGATGCTTGCCTTTTCCACCTGCTGGAATTCCGGTCGCCACACCAGCGGCGACGCCATGCTGCGCGAGATCAAAGAACTGGGCTTCGATCTCATCGAGCTCGGCCATGGCATTCGGATTTCGCTCATGCCCGGCATTCAACAAATGTTGGACGCCGGTGAAGTCCGGTTTAGCAGCCTGCATAATTTCTGCCCCCTGCCGGTCGAAGTAATGTCCGCTTCGCCGGATTGTTATCAATTCTCATCCATTTATCCGCGCGAACGCGAGCGCGCGATCAAACAAACATTTCAAACAATCGATTTCGCGGCACGTCTCGGCGCGCGATTTGTGGTGCTGCATTTGGGTGAAGTGCGCATCGGACCGGTTACCGATTCCCTGATTTCGATGGTCAAGGCTGGTAAATTGCTGTCGCGCGAGTTTGTTAACAAAAAGCTTAAGGCGATTCAAAAACGCGAGGCGGCCGCACCCCGACATCTTGAGCGGGTGAAGGATGCACTAAAACGAATCGTCGAATATGCGATCGAGAAGAACATTAAGCTCGGCATCGAAGGGCGTCGCGGCTACGAAGAAATCCCATCCGAACGGGAAATCCCCGCATTGCTGGAAGAATTTAATTCACCGTTAGTCGGTTACTGGCATGACTTCGGGCATATTCAGATCAAGGAAAATCTGACGTTTCTTAATCATCAGGAATGGTTAGGCGCCATCGGTCAGCGCGCATTCGGCTGCCACGTGCAGGATTGCGTATGGCCGGCGCAGGATCACCAGCCACCCTTCAAAGGCGGAGTGGATTTAGAAAAGCTGGTGCCGATGCTGCCGAAAGACTGCCAGTTCGTCTGGGAAATGAGTCCGCGCAAAACGGCCGAAGAAATTCGCGAATCGCTGGCCCGCTGGAAATCAACATTCGGAGAATGAAACGAATACTGTTAACGATTCTGCAGCTTAGCGTCACCGTCGCAATGCTGTGGTGGGTATTTCACGACCCGACCCAGCGGGCGAAGATGTGGGAAGCCTTGCAAAAGGCTAACTACTGGTGGGTCGGAGGCGCGGTGCTGGCGTATGTGACGGTGGAAGTGTCAGCCGCGATACGCTGGCAAATTCTGCTTCGTGTCCAAAAGATCAATCTTACCATGCCGAGGGTGGGCGCCCTCTTTCTGATTGGGATGTTTTACAACCAGTTTCTTCCCGGCGGGACCGGCGGCGACATCATTAAGAGTTATCTGCTTCTCAAAGAGACGGAGAAGAAGGCCGGCGGGCTGCTGGCGGTGGTGTTCGATCGGCTGATCGGACTGGTTGCGCTGGTCGCAATTACGGTGGCGCTGGTTAGTCTGCGCTTTGACTGGCTGTGGAACACCCCGGTTACGGTCGAAGCCGGGGGAGTGACGCCCCGACGGCTGTTATTATTACTGTTGTTTCTGCTCGGCACCTCCTTGGCCGGCTTGTTCGCCAGTTTCATCATCAGCGGCTTTAATCTGTTTCGTTGGTTGCCGCCCAAGTTCCCCGGCCGCGAAAAACTGATGGAAATTTCGGCAGCCTATCATCTCTACGCGCATCATTGGATAGCTACCTCGGCGGCTTTCGTAGTATCGTTAGTCGCGCACCTGGCCACGTTTGCCACGTTTCTTTGCGTTGCCTACGCGTTTGGAGCCGCGGTTTCAGTCCTCGATTTCTTTGCCGTTCTGCCGATCGAACGAACGATCACAGCGTTGCCCATCAGTTTCGCGGGGGTTGGCTTGCGGGAACAAATTCTTCAGGTGTTGCTTAGTAACCTTTGCCATATCGATGTTCCGATAGCGAAATTGATCGGCACGATGAGTTTCCTGGTGATATTGTTCTGTAGCGCGCCGGGTGGCATAGTTTACTTCTTTTATCGGCCGAGCGGCGCAACGAAACACGTGCGTATGCGCGACATGAAACGTGAAGTTGAAACTCTGGAGCATGAACTAAGCGAAACCGAGTGAGACTGCCGCCTTGCGGCAAACGCCGAACGCCCAACGTCGAACATCGAACGCCGAATTGCAGATGGGCATGCCGCAAGTTGAAAACGGCTTAAATGCTGGGCATCGATGTTTGCCGCTAATCATGAACATCTTCAACGCCGCACGTCCGGGTTTAATCGAAAGCTCCGCAGGGCGTGAATCGCAGACGCGAGAACTAACAATCATCTCTTCCATTCGACGTGGGGCGTTCGGTGTTCGGCCTTCGGCGTTTGCTCTTTTATGAAGAAAAAACTGTCCCGTCCATTCGTCATGGCCACCTTTGCCATGACGGTCGACGGCAAGATCACCAGCCGGACATTCTCGCCGGTTGATTTCACTTCTCGCGCCGACAAACAACATCTTGTGCGGCAACGCTCGTTAGGCGACGCAGTCCTGATCGGCCACAGTACGCTCAAACAAGACAATGTCCGGCTTGGGATTGCCAACGCCGAATTACGAAACGAACGCATAGCCCGTGGTCAAACTGCCTACCCGTTACGCGTCATCGTGTCGAACGAAGGTAAAATCGACGCCGGCCTGAACATTTTTCACACCGATCCAGCTGCCTCGGCACCCATCGTCATCTTCTCAACCACGCGGATGCCGAGAAACAACCGATGCGCGCTGATGAACCATGCCACTCTTCACCTAACAACAGACCGTCAGGTGGACCTGAGTGAGATGTTGCATCGACTGAAGACAGACTACCGAGTCAAGAAGGTAGCCTGCGAGGGCGGCGCCGCTCTGTTCCGATCGCTGCTCGAACAGGATCTGGTCGATCAACTCAATCTAACCATTGCGCCCTATCTTTTCGGCGGAAAAGACGCGCCCACTCTTACCGGGTTAAGCAAGAAATTTCTGCCGAAGAGCGTTGAATGCAGGCTCAAGGACATGCGAGTGGTCGGTGATGAATGTTTTCTGACCTATCGGATAAAGCGCGATCGCAGGGGTTGATCGGACGGCGGCGGCAGAGCCAACATTCTTCGATTGGGTAGCGCACGCGTCTCGCGTGTTGGCGATTGCGTCTCGCAATCGCGGACTTTCTTCCGGTCAAAGCCTGTTTCGGCGAGACACCGAAACCAGCACGCGAGACGCATGCGCTACCCGGAACCCGCAATCGCAAGAAACCACGCAAACACAGAGGATAACCCTCTTGTCCCAAGGCGGCGCGAGGACGCGGGCGCACTCCAAAGCGCTTCGCGCGAAATCCTTTCCGAAGCATCGTTTTGTTTCGCGATAGCTTTGGAGTGCGGTGCGTCCTCGCACCGCTTTTCAATCACGTGGCCACAGGTTCCACTTTACGCCGCGGTCTTCGTATAAGCTCGCCGCCGCAGTTCGGACAGATCGCTTTCATATTTGAAGTGCAGTCGGGACAAAACGTACATTCGTAACTACAGATGTAAGCTTCAGCGTCGGCCGCTAGTTTGGCCTGGCATTTTTCACAGACCTCTTTCATTTCGAGCGACATGGTGCTGGAGTTGTCTAGGTTCGCGGACAATTTGAGCAACTGAGATGCACAAATCCAATTCAATCATCATGAAGGCGCCGCGGATGACCATATTCGAAACCGCGGCCAACCTGGAATTGTGGCCCAGGATCCTGCCTCATTATCGTTACATCCATTACCTGGAACGCGGACCCGAGCGCAACGTCGTGGTCATGGCCGCGCGTCAGGGACCAATCCCGATTTCCTGGACCTCCGAACAAATTATCGACCGCGATAAGGTAGAGGTGCGTTTTCATCATTTGAAAGCGTTCACCAAGGGGATGCAGGTTGTATGGACATTCACCGAAACGCCTGATGGCGTTCGGGTAGAAATAGTACACGACATGAAGTTCCGCATCCCTGCGCTCGCACCGCTCGCGGAGCTGATCATCGGTAACTTCTTTATTCATCCGGTGGCTACGAAAACCCTCCGATGTATGAAGAAGTATTTGGAATCGCCCACGAAACATATGAAACAAACGAAAGCGGAAATTTAAACTTCGAAGCGTCCCCCTCATCTTTCGTGTATCTAGTGTGTTTCGTGGGCAAATAGAATGAAACGGCGTGCTGTCATCACCGGGCTGGGACCGATCACGTGTATCGGCAAGGGAGCCGACGGTTTTTGGAATGGGATCCTCACTGAAAAGAGCGGCATTCATCGGATTTCGACATTCGACACCTCCGATTTCTATGCGCAGTGCGGCGGCGAAATTCGCGATTGGGCTCCGGAAGAATTTTTCCCGTCGCACCGGCTGAAACGGCTCGATCGTTATGCCCAGTTTGCGGTCGCATCGGCCAAATTGGCGTTGGACGACGCCGGCCTGACGTATTCACGGGAGAATCCGCAGGATCGGAT
>DATFCK010000100.1:0-2765 GCA_035253185.1 Chthoniobacterales bacterium
AGGGTGACGAAGGACGCATCGGAGAAATGGCGTATCGCCTAACCGGCAGTCCCGATCTTTATCAGCATGATGGCCGGCACCCGTATGCCAGCGTGAACTTCATCACCTCGCACGATGGTTATACCTTGAACGACCTGGTCAGCTACAACGACAAGCACAACGAGGCGAACGGAGAAAACAATCAGGACGGCGACAACAATAATCAATCGTGGAATTGCGGAGCGGAAGGCCCGACTAACGACGAAAAGATCAATCGCCTGCGGCGGCGCCAACGCCGGAATTTCATGACCACCCTGTTTCTCTCCCAAGGCGTACCGATGTTGTTAGGCGGGGATGAGTTTGGGCGAACCCAGAATGGCAATAATAACGCCTATTGCCAGGATAACGAGATCAGCTGGTTTAGCTGGAAGCGGGACGAGCACCGCGACCGGTTTTTCGAATTTACCCGGCGCTTGATTCAACTCCGCAAGGAACATCCGGTGTTTCGCCGGCCAAAATTTCTGCAGGGACGCCGGATCCGCGGCTCGGAAGTGAAAGATGTGATGTGGTTTAACCCGGGCGGCAACGAGATGAGTGACGAAGAATGGGCATCCCCGTTCGTTCGTTGTCTGGGTATGCTGCTGAGCGGCGATACTCCCGACATCCTGAATTTCGAGGGCGAGCCGATCCGCGATCAAACATTTCTGTTTCTGATTAACGCTCACTACGAGCCGATCGAATTCCTGCTGCCAGGCTTGGAACATTTGGAATGGGAACTCCTGCTCGATACCCGCGCGGAATCCGGTTTTCTCGATGACACCCAAAAATTTGCCTCCGGCGACGATTTCGATTTGGCCGAACGCAGCGCGGCGTTATTTCGATTAACTCGAGGCGAACAAGCCCAGGCCCGGGAAGAGTCCTGGCGCAAACGACCCATTGGGTTGCCGGAAAAAGTCACGGCAGAGGAGGAACGCGCCGGAGGTAAAAAACGGGCTAAGGCTAAACCGGCTGAAAATTAAGCGCGTGCCCTTGTCCCGAGCAGCGAATGGATTATAGAAATGGTAGCAAGATGGGCGCTGTTCGGCGCTGACATCGTTCGGACTAAATGGCTTATGACACCGACTTCACTGGTCATCGTAGCAGATCGCGGAACTCTTAAAGCATATCGAGTGGATGAAACGCCCACCCGCGGACCGAGTTTACGACTGGTTCAGGCGTTTGATATCACCGATGCGCATGGACGTTTGATCGACAAGGTAACCGACATGGCCGGCCGATTCCCGGTAAGCGATGGCGGAACCGGCCGACACATGAATGCGATCGCGGAACGGACCCAACTTGAGACCGAAACGCATCGCCGCATTTACAAGGAACTGGCTGATCAAATCGCGAAGGTCGTGAAAAGCGACGGCATCGAAGGCTGGTCGTTCGCGGCACCGTCAGAGTTTCATTCTGCGATTGTTGATCTTTTGCCCAACGACGTGCGCGACCGGATCGTAGAACACGTAAAATCGGATCTGGTCAAAGTGGAACCGGCCAAACTCAGCAGTCATTTTCGCTCGCTTCGTCCCATTTGAATGCTATGAGCCGGCAATCGTGGCTCGAAGGAGGCCTCCGGCACAGGAAGCGCTGCACCAAGGTTGGACTTCCGTAGCTACCGGTCCTGGCCTAAACTTAAAAAAATCATGCAACTGCCCGTCAAAATCACCTACCGCGGCCTGGAAAAATCGGAAGAGATCGACAATTTAATTTTGGAGTATTCGGCGCGGCTGGAGAAATTTTGCGACCACATCAACCGGTGCGATGTAGCAATCGAACAACCGAACAAAGCCCATCAAAAGGGTAACCCTTATCGGGTCCGGATCGACGTGACCGTGGCGCCGCGGCATGAACTTGTCGCCGAAGAACAACAGATGGATAACGGTTCGCATCAGCCGTTGAACAAGGCAATTCACGATGCCTTCAAAACGATGGAGCGTGAACTGCGTCGGGTAGTAGACAAACAGCGGCACGAAGTAAAGACCCACGCCGATACCAGGTCGCCGAAGTAGCGCGACTGGTCAGACCGGTGTGGCGGGTCGGACGCGACACCAGCCCTTTTAACGGCTTACCATCGTCGGCATGTCGCATGAAGCATGAAAGGTAAGCCGTTAAAACGGCTGGCCTTGGCTCTGAATTCTATAACACCGGCCTGAAGGCCGGTGCTAATGAGAGGCCGCCAGGTTAGGGGCGCGAAGGCCGGTGCTAATGAGAGGGCGCAGGTCTTAGGCGGGCGCGCCGCCTAACGCGCCGGGAAGTGGTGGCGTTACATCGGGCGCTACTACCACCTGCTTTGGTGGCTTCTCCGGCGGCATCTTTTCTCCTGCCGAGGGTGGGATGCCGGTAGGCGGATGGAGCAGCTTGCCGTGCTCGACAATTTCCCGGATCTGCGCTCCATCTAAGGTCTCATTAGCACCGGCCTTTAGGCCGGTGTTGGCATAGCGAACATGGACACCAGCCGTTTTAACGGCTTACCATCGTCGGCATGTGGCATGAAAGGTAAGCCGTTAAAACGGCTGACCTTGGCTCTGAAATTCTATAACACCGGCCTGAAGGCCGGTGCTAATGAGAAGCCCGCCAGGTTAGGCGGGCGCGAAGGCCGGTGTTAATGAGAGGCCGCAGGTCTTAGGCGGGCGCGCCGCCTAACGCGCCGGGAAGTGGTGGCGTTACATCGGGCGCTACTACCACCTGCTTTGGTGGTTTCTCCGGCGGCATCTTTTCTCCTGCCGAGGGTGGGATGCCGGTAG
>DATFCK010000101.1:0-6271 GCA_035253185.1 Chthoniobacterales bacterium
GTACCGGCCATCGTTGACCACTCAGATCATGATTGGCCTGGTCGTCGGCGCCCTCGTTGGGTGGATGTGGCCGGATTGGGGCGAAAAGGTTTTCTTTCTGCGGGACATCTTCCTGAATCTGATCAAATCAATCATCGCCCCGCTGGTCTTTTCCACAATCGTTGTCGGCATCGCCGGGGCAGGCGCGTTGCGCAAGGTCGGTCGCATGGGCGCCAAAGCGCTGATCTATTTCGAAATCGTCACTACTGCGGCGCTATTCATCGGCATGGCGGTAGTAATTTTCGTTAGGCCAGGCGCAGGAGTCACTCTCGTGGGTGACCCGGAGATCGCGAACAAGATCGGCCAGAGTCATCCTAAAACGCTGATTGAAACGATCGTCCACGCGTTTCCGTCGAGCATCGTCGAGGCCATGGTCCGCGGGGACGTACTCCAGATTGTCGCCTTCGCGGTTTTGTTTGCCATGGCGGTGTCGGCAATAGGCGAGAAAGGCAAACCGATCATTCGCGGGATGGAAAGTCTATCACAGGTGATGTTTAAATTTACGAACTACGTGATGATGTTTGCTCCGATTGGTGTCGGCGCGGCGATGGCGCACACGGTCGGCACTCAAGGTCTCGAAGTTTTGCTCCATCTGGGAAAATTGATCCTGACTTTGTATCTCGCGCTGATCATCTTCATCCTGATCGTTTTTGGCCTCGTCATACTGATCGCGCGAGTGCCGCTGCGCCAATTCATCCGCGCGGTGCGAGAGCCGGCTACGCTGGCGTTTGCCACCACCAGCAGTGAATCGGCCTTACCCAGGGCAATGGAGGCGATGGAGCGATTCGGTGTGCCTCGTCGCATCGTCGGCTTCGTTATGCCAACCGGTTATTCGTTCAACCTCGATGGTTCGACTCTTTATCTTGCGGTCGCGTCGATTTTTGTGGCCCAGGCAGCGGAACAAACCATCGGGTTCCACATGAGTTTTGGTCAACAACTCATCATGATTCTGACGCTCATGATCACCTCCAAAGGGGTGGCCGCCGTGCCGCGGGCTTCGCTGGTCATTCTACTCGCAACCTTGAACAGTTTTTTGCCCGCTGGTCTGGGGCCGTTAGGCGTGGCGGTGATTTTCGGCGTCGACGAACTGATGGATATGGGCCGGACCTGCGTGAACCTGATCGGAAACTGTCTGGCGACCGTGGTGGTGGCGCGGTGGGAAGGGGAGTTTGATGAAGAGCGCGCCCGCAAGTTCGGGACGCCGGCAGAAATTGAAATGGAACGGCGCGCCGGTGAAGTCGCATTAGCTGAAGCGGCTGAGCAGGACTGAGTGGCCGCAGCAGTTCGCTTCGGCCGCTGCAAAACACCCGCCCTGCATTTTCACGTAAAGCTAACGATTAGTCTTGTCTTTTTGATAAAAGCCGGTTTACGATCAGCGCTGCGCCTTCGCACGAAATCTACAGTGACCGGAAGCGCGTATCATTTATGAAAAACAACCTTTATCGACCGGCCGGTTTTTTCAGGTTGCGGATCGCGGCAGGTCTTCTTCTTTGTTTAGCGGGTATAGCCCTGGCGATGAAGGGCTTGACGCCGCAGAAGGCTGCCCCAGCGGCCGGGCCGATGCTGCGGGCCGAGAAGCTAAAGTTTCGGACACCCCAGGGAGGAAGTCTGGCCCATCAGATCGCCTCAAGCACCTCGGTTACGGTGTTGCCGCCGCATACACCAAGCTTCGGTCAGCCGGTGATCAGCGGAATCGGCGGTCTTGGGTTTGAGGAATCGATGCGGGTTGATCCGACTAACCCGGATCGGATTTACACCAGTGCTCCGGGGACGCTTTCGGCGAACATGAGCTGGATCTGGCGATCGCTCGATGGCGGCAAAACCTTCAAATGGGTGCCCGGCGCGGCTCCGTTGTTAGGCAAAGTGACAGTTTGCGCCGGAGGCGGTGACACGGAAATTCATGTGGACGACGTCGGCCATCTTTATTTCAACGACCTGACCTTGGCCAATTTCAGCACATCGCGATCGGACGACTTCGGAACGACATTTACCTGTAGTAACACGGGGGTGCCGGATACCGCGGTTGACCGGCAGTGGTACGCTTCGGACGGAGATCCGGTTAACGGCGGTAGTCTTTACCTAACGAATGATGAGATTGGGCCGGGCGGGGTGACATGCGGCAGCAGCACTGGCAACAACCTGCTGGTGATGTACCGCTCGCCGATCACCGGTGCGCTTGGATCTACCGCGGGCATTGAATTCGGTCCAGCCAATCAGATCACTCCGGTCGGCTCGTGCGATGAAGGCATCATGGGAAACAACGAAGTCAGCCCGATAGCGACTACGACCGGCAAAGGGAACACAACCTTACCTTCGCCGGTGAAGCATGTTTACGTGATTCACGACAACGCCGAGTTTAACAAAATATTGATTGGCCGTTGTTTTCCGGTCGCGTTTGGGCCGCTGCCGGTGACGAACGTGAGCGATCCCAGCGGCTTGAACTGCGACGATCTGCTGGTGGCCGATCTGGGTCCTGATCAGAAGACCGGCGGAAGTTTTCCGACCATGGCGATTGATAAGGCTGGAAACCTTTATGCGGTCTGGGAGCAGGCACCGATCGACGCAAGCGGAAATATCATTGGCGATACCGTCCTGAAGTTTTCCTATTCGACTAACGAAGGCAATACCTGGTCGACACCGATGACAATCGATACGTCGGGTTCAGCCGACGGAGTGCTTCATAATAACGTGTTTGCCTGGATTGCGGCGGGCGATGATGGCCGGGTGAACATCGCCTGGTACGGCACAACAGCGCTCAGCAATCCTAACGACCAGACATGCGGTCAGAACGCACCTATTCCGCCTCCCCCTGGTATGGGCAAGAACATTAACGGCCCCGATTCAGCCAACGGCCTGTGGAGCGTCTGGATGGTGCAAAGCCTCAACGCGCACGACCCCAACCCGACATTCACCGTGCCGGTGAGGGCCAGCGGACATCACGTTCACCGCGGCAGTATTCAGACGGTGATCGGTGGACAGTGCGGTAATCGTGCGCTTGGTGATTTCCTCCAGCTCCGCACCGGACCGTTAGGCGAAGCCCAGATTAGTTATGCCGATTCAAACAATATCTTGGGAGCGGTAGGAGGCCACGCCATGTATCTTCGTCAGAACGCCGGCACGGGTCTTTATGCGGATAAGTCGCCGGTAAAAATTCCGGGGATGGAACCCTTCAACACCGTCTCCGATCCGAGCGGCGACGGGAAATACGAGGCCGGCGGCGTAATCAGCGGCAACATGCCGCAACTCGACATTACCAGCTCGAGTGTGACAAAAGTTACTACCGCGCCCTGTTCCCTGATTGCACCCTGCTACAAGTTCGTGCTGCAGATTAACAATTTGAGCCTGGCGCCAACGTTGAATGAGGATCCCGATCCGAATTTGGTCTGGCTTACGCAATGGTTCGTTCCGTCAACCAGCGACGCTAACGGAGGCAAAAATTATCACGTTTATGCCGAGTCATTGAACGGCGCCGCGCTCCAATGCTTCTTTGGTGAAAATGCATTCCTCCCCGTGAGTGGCGGAGTCGTGATTACTTATCCGGGCAGGATACAGCTTCCTGCGGCAAACTGCCAATCGACGTTAGGCCCTAACGGAAATATCACAATTTATCTGCCGGTAGCGTCGGTGAATGAACCCGGCCCGATCGACGACCGGTTGCACGAAGTTACCGCCAGCACTATGACTCTGCAGTCGGCCGCCAACAGTAATAATGCGACGGCTGATGTAGGCATCGGCGGAACACTGTTCAATCTAATCGACGTGGCCCAGGGATATTCGTTCGATCCTAATGATCTGCGGATTACGGCCATTACCAAACTGGGTAACGGGCATATTCTTCTGAACTGTCACGGTGCGCCTAACCGGCTTAATTCCGTTCAATTTACGGACGATCTGTTGAACCTTCCGTTTTACTTCCTGGCCAGTGTGATGGCGGACGCCAACGGAAATTTCCAGTTCGAAGACACCGCCACTCCTCCGACTAAGCGGAATTACCGGCTGGCTTTGCCGTAAAACGATCGGAGGGACGAGCTTGTCTCGTCCCACTTATCGCGCACTAAGGTTAATTAATGGGAGGAGACGAGCTCGTCCCTCCGTCGGTTCAGCTTAAGAAGTCGGCCAGCGCGTCCATCGGTTTGATGTGCGAACAAAAAATCTTGAATGCGGCCAGGATTGGCACCGCCAGGATGATTCCAATAATTCCCCACATCCAGCCCCAAAAGGTTAACGACAACAGGATCATCACTGGGTTCAGCGTGAGCGACCGGCCCATCACCCAGGGCGTGACCAGATTCCCTTCGATGGTGGCAAAGCCGAGATATACCGCCGGGAACAACATGGCGTATCCGAGGCTTTCAAAGCTCAGGATGGCTCCGAGAGTTATGCAGATAATACCCGTTAGGGCCCCGAGATACGGAACGAAATTTAGCACCGCCACCATTGCGCCCCACATGATGGGATTGCGCAGACCGAGCAAGCCCACCGCGATACCGACCGCCAGGCCGAGCCCCACATTGATCATGGTCTGGGTAAAGAGATAACGGGATACCTGACCCTCAATCTCGGTAGCGATGGTTACGGCCCGCTTCTTGTCCGACAGCGTCGGTAATAATTTGATTAACTTCGCTAAGAATACGCCGTCGTAGGCGAGCAAAAAGAACAACAGGATAAGAACGAGAACACCGGACACGACGATTTCCGGAGTCCGTAACACCAGGGTCTCGGCGATTGGATGTTTGCGAATCTCAACCGTGGTCGGCTTTTTAGCCGGCGTATCCGGTGTGGTACTGGCGAGTTTCTCGATTTCTCCACTGGCTTGGGCAACCCTTTGAATCGGCTGTTTGATAGGCAACAACTTGCGCTCGAGTTGTTGCATGCTGTAGGGAGCTTTTTCCAGCCAGCTCGCGACCGGAATTGTCAGCATTGAGACCGCGTAGGCAAAGGCACCGATAAGGGTTATCAAGACAAGTGCAGCGGCAACTGGCGGCGGAATTTTTGCCTTTGTCATTGATCGCGTGATCGGTCGCAGCAAATAGCTGAGAAGCAGGGCCAGCACCACCGGCAGCAGCACCGCGCGGGCGAAATAGATGGTGTAAAATAGCGCCAGAACAAACAGGCCGGTCAGGGCCAGCGATCGAATGTCGAAAGGTTTTCGGAGCAGTTCAGCCAGCCGAAGCCGCGTTGGACTTTCTGTTGCCTCGCCGTTTTCGCTGACCGATGACGGTGAAGTCGTTGCTGGTTCCATTTCCCTGGCCACCATATATCGACGGATTGAAGAGCATTCTTATTCTAGAATGGGGGTTTTGCGCAACTGTTGCGCGGCAGTCAGACGTCAGTGGGGTGCTTGCGTTCGACGGCGTCGGACTGGTCGGACTTGTCCGGACAGACCCGACAAGAATGGCGATTCGGCGAATCGCCCGGTAGGGATCGCCGGGACTACGATGCGGCGGCTAGAAAGACCCGATCGTCGTGACCGGAATGTTCGACGACGCCAATAACCCCCAGGTGCTCGACGTTAGGAATATGTCGCACGTGCTGATGCGCGAACGCCTGGTTGAGGGCATGATCGAGTTGGTCAATATCGACAGGCTTGGGCAGCAGGCCGACCGCGCCGGACGTATCAACATCCTGCAAATGCGACCAACCGGAGACCAGAATTACCCGTGCCCATGGATCCTTCGCCAAAATATTCCGGCAGGCAGTTCCACCATTCAGCTTCGCCATCCAGTAATCCATCAACACCACGTCGGGTTTGTGCCGGTTGTAGGCTTGAATCGCTTCCAAACCGGATCTGACCACTTCCACGACCTCGTGGTTACATTCCGCGACTAGCTGGGCTAGAGCGGCTCCCACGCTTTTCTGGTCGTCGGCGATCAGTACTCTCATTAATAGTACCACGAGAAGTTTTCGTGCCAAAGCGCCAGAATTTCTAGCGGCGTCTGAAAATCCATAATCCAGGTCTCATACCGAGCGATCCTCGCGGCGCAGGATCGACGATTCGAGGTCAATCGTCGCCTAACTTCGGCTTGGGCCGGGTTTTTTCGACGGCCGGCACGGTCGGCGGACTTTGAGGATGAGTCTCACGATATGTTTTGACTGCGAGTCCAAGCAGAAAAGCGAATACCACAAACAGGATGATCCTTTTTTCCTGTTTGGTCAGTACGAAGGGACCCACCGGCCGGTCGGGTTACTTTTGCGCGAGTTGCGGACCGGATGGGCGCAACCGGAGAGAACG
>DATFCK010000102.1:0-18716 GCA_035253185.1 Chthoniobacterales bacterium
AACGACGTAGTCGAGATCGGTTGAATCCAGAATTTTCGTAAAGGTTAAAGACAACGTCCCGCCAAATTGCGGGCTGGGCGCGCCGCTGGCATCGGAAAATTTTGGACGCAAATTTTGAGCATATTCCATTTGGTTCGTTAGGCCGTCACCATCGCTGTCGGCGGCTAATCCACCAATGGCTGGGTTGGCTGACTCTGCGGGTGTCAACCAATAGGCGGTCCAGGCGCTGTAACTGGTGAACGGCGCGCCGTCGCCATCTTTCTCGCCGTTCAGGTCGCGATCCACGCCCATCCGGATTCCCGATCCAGGAGCAACGCCCATGAATGTAATGCTGTCGCCATTCTGGACTTTTGTTTTTAACTGCGCCTGAGTAAAGGGCCCGAGCCCCGTTTTGTCGGAAGCGTAGTTGCTCGTCCCCGGTTGATACAAAAGGCCATGCAGCCGTCCGTCGATCGTGCCCTTTACAATTAAATCAATGTTGTTCACCGCCGCCTGACTTTGCAGAAGATTCCAATCGGCATTCAATGCCGAATCGTTAACGTTAGTCGACCTGACCGTCCGGCTATATCCAACCGCCGGTGCCGTGCCGGTATCGAAGCAGAGCAGGAACGCGCTCAAATTCGTTTTGCGGGTGGCATCGTTCATAATGTTGGGGAAGACCGGATGACTCAGGAAACGGAACAATGACGGATCCGCGCCATCGTGAGTGAAGCCGAAGCCGTCGATCGATGTCGCCCCGGGCGAATCATTGAAAAAGTTCTTTTTGTACAAGTTGCGTAACTGAGGGACCTTCAGGTCCTGCGATGCCTGCAGGAAGGTGGCCGGGCTCATCGAGCGATCTGTTCCTGAGATAGCCAAATGGCACTGCACGCACATCGTGTTCTGACCGACGTAGGGCTCGGCAATAAATGTGTGCTGCCCGGCGACGGGATTCCCTCCGGCAATGGTTGCCGGCAAACCGCGATCCAGCTTTTGGTTCGGGTTGGGCGGGAACTGCATCGTCTCGATAAATTCCCGAAACGCAGTCATATCGGCGGCCGGCAATTGCGGTCCGCCCAGCAGCGAATCGAATGCCGGATTAAACGCGTCGAAGCCAGAGCGATCGCCGCGCCAGTGCAGCGGCGGCATACCGGTTAGGCCTTTCAAGGTTTGGGTTCGCATCGGCCCCTTCATTGGATGCATTTGGAATTGTGCCGAAAAATTAAACAGGGAGACCTTGTTGGTTACGGTTTGCATCTGGCCGCCCCGATCCCCCAGGTCCCACGCCAGCCGGTCGCTGTCGCCGTCGAGGTGACAGGACGCGCAGGAGACTGTTCCGTTACCGGAAAGCCGGGCGTCATAAAGAAAGCCGCGCCCGTTTTTGATAACGGTCGGAGTGGGATCAAACGAGCCGACCGGCATTTCGTTAATGATTTTCTCGGTGGCGATGTTGATCACCTGAATGGTATTGCTGATTCGATTCAGGACATAGAGCCGTCCGTTAGCTGAATCGAGCGCCAGGCCGCGGGGGCCGCGCATGCTTCTCGAATTGATCGATCCCAGTTCGATCCGGGACGTGACCGTGCCATTGCCGTTGATCCGCGCGATGCGATCGCTGCCAAACGCGGCCACGTAGGCAAACAGACCCGACGGATCGAACGCGATACTGGTGGGCTGAGCGAGAGCGGTGCTCTGCGCCGCCGGATTTGGCAATGTCGCGTAATCTATGCCGGCATTGAGATCGGCGATGGAGAGGGCTCCGTTCGCCTGGGCGATTCGGGTGACACGATTATCGACAAAATGGGCCCGGAGAGTGGGCTCGAACCGAACCAAGTTGCGGGCGTCGGTGTTGGTTACAAACAGATCGCCGGTAGAAGGCTGAACCGCGAGGCCGAGATTCAGCGTGCCAACTCCGCGGAAGTAACGGGTAACCTGGAACGAGCCGGTGTCGATCTCGGCGACATCGTTATCCGGCATATTGTATTTGATGACCGACGGATTCCACTGCGGGTCGGTGGCATCCACGATCAAACTGACCTGGGGCGGGGCCGGCAAATTCGGATTGGTGGGGGAGGGCTGGGGCGGCGCCTGGGTCGCGGGAATGAGCGTGGTGCGATTACCGGACTCGGCGAATGCGACGTAAACCTTGCTGCCGTCATTGCTAACCGCCATGGCTCGCGGTTGCTGGCCTAACAATGGGATGGTCGCCACCGGCGCGCGGGTAGTCGCATTGAACACCCGCACTTCATTGTTTCCGGCCACACTGACAAACGCCTTACCGGCGGCAAAGACCACATCGGCCGGCTCGTCTTTGACATAGATCGTATCGGTGACCACGCCTGACGAAACCGACACAATGCTGATGCTGTCGGATAGTTCGTTAACCACCCAGACCTCGTCATTCGTTCGCGCATTCACCGAAATCGGTTCGACGCCGACCGCGATTTCCCTGGACAGGATCGGCGCCGGTTGGCTCAGATTGAAAACCGTTAGGCGGGCGTCGGCGCTGTTCACGGCAAAGAGGGTTTTGCCGTCCGGCGACAACCGAATCGGATTTGTTAGTCTGGCCTCGAAGTTGGCAAAGGCGCTGGCCGGGACCTGTCCCCGCAGTGACTGAGCTGCGATCAAACACACAAAAATTACTCCGAGAAACGGTGTACGGTCGCAGCGCATAAAACGCGGTGATTAGACAATATTTCTGACAATTGTAAAAGAAGTAACGCTTCCGGGCTAAATTTTACGAATGTAACCGCCTTCTGAAAAGCCATTTACGTTTGTTCACAAAGTTGCCTTTTACGCCATTCGGGGCGGAATTAGGGTCAAAAAGGATTGACAACACCTATGGAAATTTGACACAACTTCGCCATGCCAGCCTCTACTCCTACCTCTCTCAAGCTATCGCGTTCCGTTCCTGAAAAACGGCTCGCTCTCTATGGTTTCGCGGCCGGCGCCGCCCTCGCCGCCGGTGCCTCCCCCGCCCAAGCTGTTCTTATAACGTTGGACCTGACTGGTGAGCCGCTCGCAAACCGAACGACCAACGGCACCACGCTCTATTTCGACGTTAATGCCGCATCGGCAGCAGCTGCATTCTCCACCAGTAGCTTCGCCGGGGCCGATTTCCGGATCGATAATCCCTCGCCTCCATTTGCCACCATTGTCGGTCTGGCCCCGGGCAATGCTATTGCCGGTTACCAGGCTCAATATTTCAAAGCCTCCCAGCTCGCCAGCAGCCACAACGTCGGCCCAGGAGATAACTTCGGAGCCTCGGCCAAAATCATCCCGGGTGGCGATTTCGCCCCGGACGACACCGGTTTTCTGGGACTTCGTTTCGCCATTGGCGCTGATACCCATTACGGCTGGGCCAATATCACCACCAATTCCGGCGGCACGGTAACGCTCAATGCGCTTGGCTATGAGAGTCTGCCGGATACGGAGGCTCACACCGAAATGCCTTCGACCGGGCCGTCGGTCCCAGACCAGGGAAGCACGCTGGCGCTGTTGGCCATCGGGGCCGCGGGACTGGTTGCCTTTCGAGGTGCCCAGCGCAGGACTGCCTGATCCAGGCGACATCTCGTTAGGGCAGGCAATTTTGATCGCAGCGAGTTTTGCGGTTCGAGCCGCTACGCACACCGAGCGGCAAAAGCTTACCAAAATGCTGGTGCCGGCCGCGGCCGGACCTGCCGCCGATATCATGGTCGCAGCCGCCGAGGACGAAGCCCTGTTGGGCGCCGCGGCCGTCTGGTACATGCCGAGCCGGCAATTCCCGGAACATGCCAATCTGGCAATGCACGTTCTCGAACCGCATCGCCGTCAGGGTGTCGGCCGCCTCCTGTTGGAAAGCGCAGTTGCCGCCGCGCGAAAAGTGGGAGCCAAACAACTTCGCGTCCCGCAACTGAATCAAAATACCGCCGGTTTTCAATTCGCCGTTACCTGCGGATTTGCGCCGCAACCGGCCACCGTCAGCTATGAAGCTCCGATCGAGGATTACATCAGGGCGTTTTCACCGATTTACGAGAAACTGGTCAAGCGGGGCCGGATCCCGTCAGGCGCGACTGTGATTCCGCTGAAGGAGGCGAACCGGGAAGAAGTTTGCCGCCTTATCATCGATAACCTTGGTTTCCCCACCCAAAACGTGGCCGAACGGTTGCGCGGGACCGAGCATGGATTTTCGCAAACCATTTCGCGGGTCGCTTTGCTTGATCGAAAAATGGTCGGCGCCACGCTCATGACTTACCAAAAGGCGGTGGCTTCAGTTGTCGGGACCGCGGTCCTGCCCGAACATCGCAACAGCTGGGTCAATGCCGCTCTGAAGTATCATGTCATGCAGGAATTGATCGCGCGTGACGTCAGCGCGGTTCGGTTCAGCGCTAACGAGACTCAACACCGCGATACCGCGAATTTTGCCCGCCGAATCGGAGCTCGCGTCCGGTCAAAAGTAAGCGGCCTCGTTCTGAATTTGAATTTAAGCTAATGAAAAAGGTTCTGCTCATTGGCTGGGACGCAGCCGACTGGAAACTCATCAATCCGCTGATCGAGCGCGGCGAAATGCCGGTGCTGTCGAAATTCATCGATGAAGGCGTGATGGGCGACGTTACCACCCTGCAGCCAATTCTTTCTCCGATGTTGTGGAACTCCATCGGCACCGGCAAACGAGCTGATAAACATGGCATTCTTGGTTTCACCGAAGTTTCCCCTAACGGAGATGTGCGCCCTGTCACCAGCACCTCGCGCAAGGTCAAGGCGCTCTGGAATATTCTCAGTCAATCCGGCCTGCGCACCAATGTCGTCGGCTGGTTCGGGGGACACCCGGCCGAGCCGATCAACGGCGCCTGTGTTTCCGACATGTTTCCGCACGCGACTGCGCCCCCGGGCGATCCCTGGCCGCTCATGCCCGGCACCATTTTCCCCGAGCGCCTAACAAGTTCCGTCGGCGACCTTCGGGTTCGACCGGACGAAATCACTGGCGAGATGCTCCAAATGTTTGTCCCGCGGGCCGCGGAGATCGATCAGGACAAGGATCGCCGCCTCGCCATTCTGGCCAAGCTGCTGGCGGAATGTTTCTCTTTGCATGCCGCCGCCACTTATCTCCTGGAGCACGAGCCTTGGGATTTCAGCGCAGTTTATTATCCGTCGATCGATCATTTCTCGCACGCGTTCATGGCGTATCACCCGCCCAGAATGGAGAATGTATCCGAAGCGGATTTTGAATTGTTCAAAGACGCCGTTAACAGCGCCTATCGATTGCACGATTTGATGTTAGGCCGCCTGCTTCAACTAGCCGGACCGGATACCACCGTCATCCTTCTTTCCGATCACGGTTTTCATTCCGATTTGCTACGCCCCCGGGCCACTCCGCGAATCCCGACCGGCCCCGCCGTTTGGCATCGGCCCCTGGGAATTTTCTGCGCCCGTGGAGCTGAGTTTAAGCGCGATGAGCGCATTTACGGCGCAAGCCTGCTCGATATCACGCCCACAGTGCTGACCCTGTTCGGGCTGCCCGTCGGCCAGGACATGGAAGGACGGGTCCTGGTGGAAGCGTTTCAAGATGCGCCAAAACTTGAATTCATACCGAGCTGGGAAGAAGTGCCGGGAAATTCCGGAATGCACACCGGCGAAACCGAACTTCCGCCCGAAGAATCGGCCGCGCTTCTCGAACAGTTCATCGCGTTGGGCTACATCGATCGGCCGGACCAAAACCGGGAAAAAGCCGCAGCGGCCTGCCGGATGGAGAATGATTGGAATCTTTCACGCGTTTATCTTGAAACCGCCCGGTTCGCGGAAGCACTCCAAATCCTGGAAGTGGTTCACGCCACCGCGCCGGGCAGAACCGATATTGCTTTGCTCCTGGCCCGCTGCCAGGCCCGGCTCGGCCTTCTGGATGAAGCCGAAGAAACCGTTAGGCCAATGCTGGAAGAACTCGGCGAAGCCCCGTTTGCATTGCTGATTCGCGGAAATATCGAATTCGATCGCGGCCATTACCGGGAAAGCCTCAGGCTGTTGCTGGAAGCGGAAAAAGCCGATCCGCGGCTGCCCGATCTTCATGTCGCAATTGGAAATACGCACCTCAGAACCCTTCGTTATGCCGATGCCGAACGCGCCTTTGAACGGGCTCTGGAAATCGATCCCCACAGCGCAGCGGCCCGGCTAGGGGTGGCCCTCGCGTTGCTGCGGCAACGCCGCTACGACGAAGCGGCCGGCGCCGCGATCCTGGCAGTCGGTTTGCAGCATCATCTGCCAATGGCGCATTTTTATCTCGGCTGCGCCCTGGTGCGCTTGCAGATGTTCGATCGCGCTATTCAGGCGTTTGAAATGGCGTTAACCCAACGGGGTCCGGTTTTTCTGGCGCATCGCTGGTTGTCTCGCCTTTACAAAAAGCAACCCGGCGGCGAGGGGCGGAGCGCCTATCATATGGCCGAAGCGGTCAAGGTGTTCGAGAAGCGCAAACAGAACGCAATTAAGCTTAAGACGGTGCAGGAGGAGGCGCGGGTCAGAACGCAGCAACGGCGAGAAGCAGCGGCCGTGGTGGCGGCGGACAAAGAAAAATTACCGATTACACCCGGAACCTTTACGATTGTTTCCGGCCTGCCGCGGTCGGGCACTTCATTAATGATGCAAATGCTGCACGCCGGCGGCCTGGAAGTAATGACCGACCATCAGCGCGGAGCGGATCATGATAATCCGGAGGGATACTTCGAGTGGGAGGACATCAAACGGGTAGGCGAGGCTCCAGAAATACTGAGCAAAGCAGATGGTAAACCGGTCAAGGTCGTGTCGGCCTTAATCCCATCGCTTCCGCCGATGCATCGCTACCGGGTAGTTTTTATGACGCGACCCATAGCCGAAGTCGTCGCATCGCAAACAAAGATGATCGATCGCCGGAGAACTCGCGGAGCGAATCTTTCTCCGGATAAGCTGGCGGAAAGTTTGGTGCAACATCGCATGGTTATCAGGGCTGGAATGGCGTCCTCGCCGAATTTCGAAGTTCTCGAGGTCGATTATCCCGATCTCATAAATCAGCCGCAGGTTTGGGCCGAAAAGATTAACGAATTTCTCGGCGGAAAATTGGACACCTCGGCGATGGCCGCGTGCGTGAAACCGAATTTGCACCGTAACCGCGCGGTCGAAGCACAGGCGCGGTAGCGGCCGTTCACCGAACGACCATGGTGGTGACGCTTCGGACTAACCATGGCGCATTGCGGTCAATCACCGCGACCAATCGGAGAATGATCAGTACCTTGTTCTACCATCGCGCGCGGTAGCGGCCGTTCACCGAACGGCCATGGCGTTGGTGCTTTGCAGCAACCATGGCGATTGGGGTCAATCGCCGCTACCAACGAAGAATGATCAGTACCTTGTTCCGCCATCGCGCGCGGTAGCGGCCGTTCACCGAACGGCCATGGCGCTGACCCTTCGGACTGACCATGGCGATTGGGGTCAATCGCCGCTACCGAGAGATGCGTCAGTGCCCTGCATTCTCACGCGATGCCGCAGGGCGCTTTCAAAGAGCGGCGATTTTCAATCGTCCTAATGTTAAGCGGCGGTTACAAACCGCCGCTCCTTGGCCCGGCCCGCATTGCATCCCGGAGTTTGGAACTGAGCGCCCGCCGAGGCGTTTTGGATCTTGCTGTTTGGTGTTTCCCTGGGGTTTGGATGTTGGTGCTTGGCGCTTCCGTGCGCCTTTGAAGGCGCAGGGCCCGTGCTAAATTGATGTATGGAGAATGTCATCATCGTAGGCAGCGGCTGCGCGGGACTAACCGCGGCGATTTACGCTGCCCGCGCCAAGCTTAGCCCGCTTGTTCTGGAAGGGCGTCAGCCCGGCGGCCAGCTTTCCACCACCACTCTGGTTGAAAATTTTCCGGGGTTCCCCAACGGAATCGAAGGACCGCAGTTGATCATGAACATGCACGAGCAGGCCGAAAAGTTTGGAGCGCGTTTTTCCTATGCCGAAGTCACCGAGTTCGATCCGCAAAACAACCATATTCGCATCAAGGCAGACGATGAATGGCTTGAGACCAAAGCGCTGATCATTGCCAGTGGCGCCTCGGCCAGATGGTTAGGCCTGGAGAACGAAGAAAAACTTGTTGGCCACGGCCTAACTTCGTGCGCTACCTGCGACGGCGCGTTTTACAAGAACGTGCCGGTCTGCGTGATCGGAGGCGGAGATTCCGCGGCGGAAGAAGCGCTGTTTCTGACCCGGTTTGCCTCCAAGGTCTATTTGATTCACCGGCGCGACGAACTGCGGGCGTCAAAAATCATGGCCGACCGGGTGTTAGCCCATCCTAAAATCGAGCCGATCTGGAACACCGTCGTAAAAAAATATCTACCGGATGAAAAAGGCGAGATGCGGGCCGTGTTGTTGAGCAATGTCAAAACGGGTGAAGAACGCGAACTCGAAGTCGCCTGCGTATTCGTCGCCATCGGCCACATTCCCAATACGCAGCCGTACAAAGGCAAACTCGACGCCGACGGCGAAGGGTATCTGATCGCCAGAAACGCGGTCGAAAGTAAGCATCCCGGAGTGTTCATCGCCGGCGATGTGGCTGATCGCCTGTTCAAACAGGCGGTTACCGCTGCCGGGGCCGGCTGCGCAGCGGCGTTACGGGCGGAGAAATATCTGAGCGATCTCGAAGCCGAGAAGTAGCTCGCGTCACGCCCGGAAAGGTGGAGCGGCCGATCCACCTTATCGCTTTCCGCGCTATCCGCGTAATCCGTGGTCAGTTATTCTCACAGTCCCGGATGAGAATCTGCGATCTCACTCAGTTTTATTCCCCGTTCAGCGGCGGCGTAAAGCGGTATCTCCATGAGAAAATCGCGTTTATCCAGCAGCATCGGCCGGACGATGAACACATTCTGATTATTCCCGGCCGAAAAACTGAGACCACCACCGATCCGCAATCGCGAATTTACTCCATCCGCTCGCCGTTAGTCTCGCGTAGTGCGCGATATCGCGCGCTGATCAATTTGCGAGCGGTGGAAGAAGTTCTGGAACGAGAACGCCCTCACATCGTTGAATCGAGCGATCCGTATCAACTCGGCTGGAAGGCAATCGCGTCAGGTCATGCCCTCGGGATTCCAGTAGTCGCGTATTATCATTCGCACTTCGTGGAAGCTTATGTGCGCCGCGCGGCCAGAGTTCTCGGCCTAACCGGCCGCGAAGCTGTGATGCACATGGCGCGGCGTTACGTGCGCAACCTTTACAATCGTTTCGCAGCCACATTCGTTCCTTCCCAGGGCCTGGCCGACATCCTCACCGAATGGGGCGTCACCAATGTTCGGATCGTGCACCTCGGCGTTAACGTACACATTTTCAATCCCGGCGCCGACGCCGAGGGCGGAATGCGACAGGCCTTACGCATCGCACCCGAACAGAAACTTTTGTTGTATGTCGGCCGCCTGGCCCAGGAAAAGAACACCGACACATTGTTTACCGCTTTTGATCTACTGACGAACCGCCGGCCTAACGAGTTCCATTTGATGGTGATTGGCGATGGCCCACACCGCCAACAGCTGCTGGACCTCCAACGGCGCAATCAAAACGTTTCCTGGATTCAGTATTGCAACAATCCAGCCGAACTGGCCCGCTATTATTGCGCCGCCGATCTTTTCGTCCATCCCGGCACTCAAGAAACATTTGGTCTGGTAACCCTGGAAAGTCAGGCCTGCGGGACCCCGGTCGTAGGGATCCGCGGCAGCCGTATGGATCAGATCATTTTTCATCAGCAGGAGACTTGGGCTGACGAAAATACGCCCGGGGCCCTGGCCGACGCCATCGAGCAGACGATCGGACGGCTGGTGCCAGGCGACGCCGGTTGCGCTGCGGCACAGGTCGCTGCCGATCTTTACCGCTGGGAACGAGTCTTCGACCAACTGTTTTGCATTTATGCCGAGGTTTGCCGAAACTATCGCCGCTTGTGATGAATACGCCCCGGGCAGAACGATATAGCATCCGGAACTTCCGCGCTTCAGACCGCGAGGCGGTCCGGAAGCTGTGCTGTCAAACCGGGTTTCTCGGCGAGCCGATCGATCCGGTCTATGAGGATCGCGAACTGTTCGCCGATTTCCTGACCACCTATTACACCGATCACGAGCCGGAATCGTGTTTCGTCCTGGAAATGAACGGCGAGATTCGTGGTTACCTGCTCGGTTGCCGGCGGCCATTGTGGAATCAGCTCTACTCGTTATACCAAAACGTCGTTCTGTTTTTGCGAGCGTTGACCCGCTATTTTCGATACCATGATGTGTCGCGGCGGTTCATTCGCTGGACACTGATGAATGGATGGCGCGAAGTTCCGGCCGCGCCCCGGCGGATACCGCATTTTCACATCAATTTGCTGCCGGACGCGCGAAAGATTTCTACCACTCGGGCGTTGATGAGCGCATACCTGAGTTACCTTTACCGTTGTGGCGAAAAACGCGTTTACGGACAAATGGTCACCTTTGAGAGCCGCCGGGGCGAACGCATGTTCGAGCGTTACGGCTTCAAGGTTTTGAACCGGGCCGAGATCACCAAATACAAGGCGTTTTATCCTGAATCGGTCTATTTAAGCACGGTGGTGAAGACCCTCGAGCACGGACCGCTTAGAGTCACGTCGCGGGAAAGATCTGAGATCGCGTAGTCGTTAGGACACCTGCGTGTCCTGCGTTGCGCTGGCACGGTGCGGGGCCCGAAGGGTCAACGGTAGCGGCGATTGACCTGCCCGCAGTGCTACAGCGTAGCAGGCGTGGCCCCAATCGCCATGGTGCCGCAGCTGCCGGATAAACGGCCGCTACCGGGGCCGTGCTCCATTACATCTCGGCTGGCTGGGTCAGGAGTATGATCGCTCGCCTAACGGCACGCGCCGGCCAACTAAGGCACCAGCACGGCCGCGCCGGTTAACTGGCCTGATCGTAAGTCACTGAGCGCTTGATTAGCGTCAGCCAGGTCATACCGACGCGTCTCCGTTCGCACCGGTACTTCTGGCGCGATTTTGAGAAACTCGATCGCATCCTGTCGGGTCAGGTTTGCCACCGACACAATCGAACGCTCTTTCCACAGATCGGCATAGGGAAATGACGGGATGTCGCTCATGTGAATCCCACCGCAAACGACAGCACCGCCCGGCTCAAGGACCCGCAACGCCAACGGCACCAGCTCGCCGGCCGGCGCGAAAATGATCGCCGCATCCAGTTTCTCCGGTAGTTGCTGATCCGAGCTTCCGGCCCAGTCCGCGCCCATCGTTAGGGCAAATTCCTGCGCTTTCCGATCGCCTGGTCGAGTAACGGCGAAAATCTCTCGCCCCTGAAACCGTGCGACCTGCGTGATGATGTGCGCGGCGGCGCCGAACCCGTAAATGCCAATCCGCTTCGCATCGCCGGTTTTACGCAGGCAGCGGAAACCAATCAGTCCCGCGCAAAGTAGCGGCGCGGCATGCAAATCGTCGTAGCCCTCAGGGATGGGAAAACAGAACCGGGCATCCGCGACCGTCATCTCGGCGTAACCGCCATCAATAGTGTAACCGGTAAACCGCGCCTGCGGGCACAGATTCTCCCGGCCGGATCGGCAAAACTGACATTGGCCGCAGGTCCAGCCCAACCAGGGTATGCCGATCCGGTCACCGATGTTGAAATCTGTCACTCCTTCGCCTAACGATTCGATCGTGCCGACGATCTCGTGACCCAATATCAGCGGCAGCTTCGGATCCGGAAGGTCGCCATCGACCACATGCAGATCAGTCCGGCAAACGGCGCAGGCTAGAACCCGAACTTGCAACTGGCCCGGCGCCGGAATTGGAACGGGCAGTTCGCGTGAAACGAGATGCCGTCCCGGCTTCTCGAGCACCATCGCGCGCATCAAGCAACATTACGCGTGATGGATACAAATCCAGCCTAACGTCGCATCGGCCTTGTCCGGCCACGGCGCTTGCTCGCAGTATGCCGTAGGCATACGAAAATTAGCCGGCGGTGAGGCGAACTCGTGAGCGCAACCATCGGAAAAAATGAATATAAATCCAGCGCCCCGGCAGTGGGGCCAGGGACGTCCGCATATTTCCGCCGCTCCTGCCGGAGCGGATTATTGATTTTTTTGAGTCCGGTGGTTTCGCTGCGCTTCACCACCGGCTAATTTCTGATGTCCCCTCCGGGACATTACCGCCACAAGGCAAGAATCAGCCCGCCGGCAACGCCGCTGAGGGCGAACAGCATGGCTACGCGATAGAAAATTGCCGCGCCGCCGACGACCGCCACCGCGGCGGCCTTGAACACAAGATTGGACATTGCCGCGATCAGTATCGTGCGCCAGCCTAACGTGGGTTCGAGTTTTCCGGAATCCACCAGCCGGGAAGTCGACAACGTGACCGCGTCCATATCGGTTAGGCCGGAAATTACACTCACCGCATAGAGGCCCGGTTCACCGAACTGGTCGCGCCCGGCCGCGACCGCCAGTTTGATCAAACCGTAGATCACGGCAAAAACCAACGCCGTTTTCAGCTCGGCCGGATTGTGCTGGGTTGGCCGGACGCCAGCTTCTTTGCGCCAGGCAAAATACGCTACCACCCCGATCACTACCATCGCCGCGAGCATGGCCACGAGCGGCCCGGCCAGACCGGTAAAATTACGCGGCGCAACCACCCCAATCTCGATCAGAACGCGGACGATGGTCACGGTAGAGGCGATCATGATGATCAGGCTGGCCATTCCCACCAGCGTGTTCTGATCCCGAGCTTGCCGCGCTGCGCTCACGCTGGTGGCGGTGCTCGAGATCACGCCGCCGAGCATACCGGCCACTAACAGACCACCGGCGCCCCCCAGTATTTTGTAAGCGACATAACCGGCAAGACTGAGGCCGACGATCAACACCACCATCATCCAGACCTCAAACGGGTTCAGAACCTGATATGGCCCATAGCTTTCGTTAGGCAAAACGGGGAGCACGACCATGGAGACGAAAACGAATTGCATAATGGCCCGCATATCCGTTTCGCCGAGCCGTCCCACGAATCGGTGCAGCAACGGCTTCAGATAAAGCAACAACGCTATGACTCCCCCCAGTACGACCGCGATCAGAATGGGACCACTGGCGATGAAGACTCCCAGCGCATAAAGCAAAAGAACCGCGATCTCGGTGGTTAGGCCGGTCTCGCCGGTATCGCCTTTCAAACGTCCGGCTTGAGTCACCGCCAGCAGAGCGCCGAGAGCGAGAAGTCCTGCTACCACCACCCAGCCGCTGTGGACCCGCGCCAGCTGTCCACACACCGTTCCGAGCAGAGTAATTAACGGAAAAGTACGAATTCCGGCGATCGCGCTCTTGGATCGCTCCCGTTGCAATCCCACCAGAAGACCGAGGCTAAGCGACACCAGAAGCTGTTGAGCGATGAGCCAATCCATACCGCCGGAAAGAATCCCCATGCTCGGCCGGAAACAGCAGAAGCGTCAAGTTTTGGCGAAGACCTCGGCCGGCTCGCAAACTCCCTGTTGGCCACAATGTGTTCGTGCTCGCTCCAAAACCTGGGAGCCGTTTATCATGGGTCGACGATCGCAGGGTAAATCTCTTAACATCGCTCTAATCGGGATATGGCAGACATCAACCAGCCGATTCTTTGCGGCACCGATTTTTCTGAAACTTCGGTCGAGGCGGCCAATATTGCCGCCGCGATTGCGAGACGTCTCGGCACCAGACTCGTGCTGGTCCACGTAGGTGCGATTCGCGGATTGGGACGGGTCGATCCCGTCCTGATTCAATCCGCGATGGCCGAACAACAAGCCGGCCTGGATCGCGAGACCGCGCGATTGCGCGCCCAACAAGTGGAGGTGGAAGCACAATTGCGCTCCGGTTCGCCGTTTGAGCAATTGGTTACCGCAGCGGTGGAAGCAAATGCGCGCTCAATCATCCTGGGCGCGGTTGGCCACGGCTTAGGCCATCGGTTACTGATCGGCAGCGTGGCCGAGCGCACCGCCGAAGCGTCGCCGGTGCCGACCGTGATTGTGCGGCCTGGCGGAAATCTACTCACCTGGCTTAAAGGCGAACATACGGTCAAAGTATTGTTAGGCTACGATTTCTCCCCGGCGTCTGAGGCGGCTTTGCAATGGATCGGCCGGCTTCGCCAGAACGATGCGTCGTGCGAAATCAACGTGGTGCATCTTTACTGGCCGGCTGAAGCGGCGAAGCGTTTCAACTATCAAGAAACCATCCGTTTCGGCGACAATCCCGAGGAGCTTCAGGAACCATTGCGGCGCGAAATTCAGGAACGCATTTCGCAGATTGTCCCCGTCGACTCTGTGAGATTGACGATCCAACCGGTATCGGGAAGTCCGGAAGGTTCCTTGTACGAGATTTCACACGAACAAAAAGTCGACCTGGTGGTGGTGGGAACTCATCAGCGTCCGGGCCTGGGCCGATTCCGCTTCGGATCGGTCTCGCGAGCAGTGGTCCAACACTCCAAAACCAGCGTGGTGGTGGTGCCGCCGCCGGACCCGGAGCGAGCAAACTGAATCGATGGGTAAATGCAGGCCTTAGGGCCGAGGCGACCGCTTACTGCCGGCGGACAGACGAAATCCGAATTACGAATGACGAATGACGAATGACGAATGACGAATGACGAATGACGAAACATTCCAATGGTTGCGGATTAAACGATAAGAGTTCAACCGCGAATTAACGCGAATTCACGCGAATTTGCGCAAATTTCTTCAGACAAATGTCCCGCAGGGACACTGGATATTAGCCGGTGGTGCAGCGAAGGCGGAACCACCGGACCAAGCCCGCACAAAGCATCAGCCCCGGAGGGGCGGCGGATTAGATCGGAATCGAGTTGTCCGCGACCGCTCATTACACGATCATTATATAGCAACCTCACATCCCGATCTCCGGAGTTAACCTAACGAAAGGTCGCCTCATGTATCTCCAACGTTTCTTTGTCGAAGGTCTGGCCCACGCTTCCTATCTATTCGGGGCTGATGGCGAGGCCGCGGTAGTAGATCCCAAACGCGATGTTGACGATTACCTTGAAGCCGCGAAACGCCAGGGCCTAACGATCGTCGCGATCTTTAACAGCCATCCGCACGCCGATTTTACCTCCGGTTTTAGCGAACTGGCACAGCGAACCGGCGCCAAAGTTTATGTGTCGCATCTGGCCCCGGCGAAATATCAACACATTGACGGCAAGAACGGCGACCGGATCAAAATTGGCTCGCTTGAAGTCGAGTTGTTGGAAACTCCCGGTCATTCGCCCGACAGCCTTTCCTTCCTGGTGCGGGAAAACGGCAAGCCCACCGCTATCTTTACTGGAGATTTATTATTTGTGAACGATGTCGGTCGTCCCGATTTGCGTGATGCAGAAGAGGACGCCAGCGGATTGGCGGGGAAACTGTACGATTCACTGTTCCAGAAAATCCTCACGCTGCCGGATGACGTGAAAGTTTATCCAGCACACGGTGCGGGCTCGTTATGCGGACGGGCGATTTCCGATGCGCCGTTCTCGCTGGTCGGCCAGGAACGCAATCTTAATTGGGCGATGCAGATCAAGGATCGCAACGAATTCGTCCGGCAAATGACGGCGAATCTTCCCGATCGGCCGGCCTATTTTTCATATGACGTCGACCTGAACTTGAAAGGCGTGAAGCCATTCGGCGAAGTGCCGGTTCCGCGCCAGATGACTGAAACGGAATTAAAAACCGCGGCGAAACAAGGCGCCGCGGTTATCGACGTGCGATCGGCCGCTGAATTTGGGACCGGCCATTTCCCCGGCAGCATCAACATCGGGATCGGCAGTGCATCATTTTCCACCTGGACCGGATTCATGATATCGGGCGAAAAACCGATCGTCCTGGTTGTTCGCTCCGAGAAAGACGCCAACAAAGCGCGATTGGAACTGGCCCGTATCGGATTCGATACCCTAACGGGATACGTTACGGCTGACACGCTGACCCAAACCCAGAAACTGTCGCAGCTCAGCGCCGCCGATTTAAAATCCAGTCTGCAAAATAATGGTCCGTTCGTGCTGGATGTTCGCACGCCTAACGAATGGAACGGTAACCACATCGAGACTGCAACCCACGCGTCGCTATCGTCCTTCGCGAAAAAGATTCCCGACCTTCCCAAGGATAAAAAGATCGTTGTTATTTGCGGCAGCGGTTACCGCAGCTCCATCGCCGGCAGCATGCTCCAGGCTCGCGGATATAACGATATCGAAAACGTGACCGGCGGGATGGAGGCCTACGAAGAGGCGCGAAGCTAGCGGCCATTCGGAGGGACGAGCTCGTCTCGTCCCACTATTCCAAAGCGCGTCGACACCAGCGGAGAATATTTCGCATTCCCATTGATCGAAATTGAGATCGGGAACAAGTCCCAGGCCTCCGTTTGAACAAAGCGAGCAGATCAGGAACAATGTCCGGGATGGAATCGGCAGACAGAAAATGTTCCGTGAAGGGCCAGGTGGCGCTCCCCCGCTCGATCAAGATGTTTAAATTCCAGGCGACTTGGCCGGTATCCGCATCGTCACTTCCGGTGTAGATTCGCCAAAGGGTCGATATTGAAATGCGGGGATTAGTTTGGTGCCTCATCGTTGTTTTCTGCTTCGCGACTACGGTTGAGGCCAAATCAAAGCGGAAACGGCGTTCTGTCTCGGCGCCATCGGTCTATTCCGGCCCGTTTTCAACCGTTGTTATTGATGCCGGTCACGGCGGCCATGACCGCGGCGGCATTCGGCAGAATATCATCCCGGAGAAAGGTGTAGCGCTGGATGTAGCGCTGCGTCTCAGCGATTCCTTGCGAGCCGCCGGCCTGCGCACCGTTCTTACCCGCAAGAACGACACATTTATTCCGTTAGGCAGGCGAGTGGCCATTGCCAACGCGCATCGCGACGCCGTTTTTGTCTCGATTCATTTTAATTCCGGTCGTCGCCTGGCCGCCCGCGGCATTGAAACTTACTACTATTCCAGCGCCAGTTCCGGATTAGCCTCGCGCATTCACTCCGCGGTCTTGAGCACAACGACCGGCGATAATCGCGGCATCCGGCGCCGCGGTTATTATGTGCTGCGGCGCCCGTCGATTCGCGCGGTGTTAGTAGAGTGTGGATTCCTAACCAATCGCCAGGATGCGGCTCTTGCCCAAAGCGCTGCGTATCGTCAGAAACTGGCTGACCGCATTGCGGGGGCGATCATTTCGTATCGTGGTCAATTCCGCTGAGCGTGCGCGCAGTCATTATCACGCAGCCGGCGCAACTCGATGCCCTGCTCCGCCAGCATCTGAGCGAAGTGCAGCCTTCGTCCAAAGCAGCAAGTCGGCCAGGGCAATTCGCCAGGCGAAGCGCTCCCGGTCAGTGCGGATTACCGCTCAGGCGTTGCGAAGGCAGCGCGCCAGAATCAGGACGTAAACTCCCATCATCGCAGCGACGCTAAACACAATCAGATATTCCATATGCTTGTTATTGTTTATTGCCCCTCAGATTAACGAGTGTTGGTGGGCTCCACTTCGCATAAATTGCGTTTTATTTGGCGAAAATTGGCCACAATTTGCGCCCGGTTCCGGCCAAACATCGCAATGCGAATGGCCCCGGAAGCAGCGATTATTCAATGGCGACAAAGTAAATGTATGTCATCGAAGAATAACCGGCGCGGAGGGAGAAACCGGTATCAGACTTATGACAAGATCTGCACGTGAAATCACAATCACTGAGGAGCTGATTGTTGGTGGAGGGGTCACATTCAGTCATGAAAAATATTCTTCTCGTAGCAGATGGAACAAGCAGCTCAACCAGCACCGCGGCGCGGGCGGCACTGGAGTGCCATCGAGGGTTGCGCCACGCCAATACCAGCCATGATGCTTTCGAGATCCTGGCTGAAGATATAAATGATATCGACGTCGTTATCCTCGATGTGGATTCGGGCGCTCACCGTCTCTGTTTCCTGGATGCCATCAGTTGTTACGGGGCGGCGCCGCCAGTGATCGTGGTCACCGATTCCCAGGATACGGATGTCACCTCGAAGGCATATCGCCACGGCGCAACGGCGTGCATTGGCAAGCCATTCACATCACGTGAGCTCGGCGCGTTGATCGACGATGTCGTGTTACCGGAATGGCAACGCAGCGGTGGAGTATGTGACCGCTGGGGCCATCCACAACGTGGCATCGGCCGACACCGCATTGGACATTCGCACGATCGACTTCATGCTTTGTCGTTGTGATGGCGCGCCGGGAACGTGACCGGTGGCATGGAGACGGGCTGGCAACCGTCGGGGGACCCGGTTAGCGTCCCGTGCGAAGCAAACTGCTTCCCCTACAAAAGGCAAAGGCATTTCCTTCTCCGCACAATCGTTCCCTTGCCAAACGTTGTAACAATGTAACTCTTTTAACGTCTTAACCTTCTTTGTACGCCGGCATAGCTCAGCTGGTAGAGCAGCTGATTTGTAATCGAGAAATGGGGTTTTGCTATCGTTAGCCATCTAACTCTACTTCTTTCAAACGAGGCACTTACGATACTTACGCATTAGCTGGCATTATCCACTTTTAGCCCATTTTCGGAGCTAACGGGTACAATCAACGGGTACAATTTCGAGCTCACAATCAGCGCGCGTAACGGCATTAAACTTTCGCAATCGGCACGGCTTGCGCGTGTAGCGAAAATGCTGCCGCAAAGATCAGAAGCCGGCGCCCGCAAAGTGGAACACGAGCTAAAACCGCTGTTCTTCATCACATCTACAATGCACTTTCACCTTCGTCTTTGTCGATTAGCTTTCGCGAATTGCCGGCGTAGCTCAGTTGG